>CAYXTQ010000006.1:0-20762 GCA_964467845.1 uncultured Methanosarcinales archaeon
CACTCCATGAAAATCTTTGATTTTCAGGGCACAGAAAAGCTTCGCTTTTCTCGTGCGTTCCAGTTTTTATTATTATTATTTTTATTTAATTCATTAAAAATATTTAAAAAAAAAAAATAATTGTGCAATTTCATAGTTAAGTCAAACTCAGTTTGCCTTAATGTGTTTGTGAATTTTTTTTTTTTTTTTTTAATGAATTTTTATTATTGGATTTTTTTTTTTTTTTATTGAATCATTGTTATTGATTTTTAAACAAAACCTTAATAAACAATAAAATTTTTCTTAATTATTATGCAACCTTGGACAAAAAAATATCAGCCAAAAAAAATAAAAGAGATTATTGGGCAAGACTTGGCTATAAAAACTTTAAAAGATTTTGTATTGAATTTCAAGAAACAAAAAAAAAAAAGTGCATTGCTTTATGGCCCGTCAGGAACTGGAAAAACATGTTCTGTTTATGTTTTAGCGCACGATTTAGGACTTGAAATTTATGAAATTAACGCATCTGATGTAAGAAACAAAGAACAAATTGATTCTAAACTAGGTTCTGTAGTTAAACAACAAAGTTTATTTTCTAAAGGAAAAATTATTTTAGTGGATGAGATAGATGGTTTGTCTGGTACAAAAGACAAAGGAGGCTTACAAGCTTTACTAAAACTTATTGAACAAACATCTTTTCCAATAATACTTACTGTAATGAATCCCTGGGAATACAAATTTGCTTCTTTAAGAAGCAAAAGCAATCTTATAGAGTTTAAACCTTTGGATTATTTATCAATTTTTAAAATTTTAAAAGACATCAGCAACAAAGAAAAAATAAAAACTAAAGATGATGTTTTGAAATCATTAGCAAGGCACTCTGGAGGAGATTTAAGAGCAGCAATAAACGACTTGCAAAGTTTGTACGAAAAAAATAAAGAGATTAGTTTAGAGGAGTTAGGAGAAAGAAATAAGACAGAAAGTATGATCAGCGCTTTAATAAAAGTTTTCAAAACAACAGACCCTGCTATTGCCCAAAATTCTTTTGAAAATGTTGAGGAAGATATTGGTGAAATATTTCTTTGGATTGATGAAAATCTTCCTTTGGAATATGATAAGCCCAAGGATTTAGCTATGGCTTATGATAAGTTAAGTAAAGCAGATGTTTTCAGAGGCAGAATTAAAAGATGGCAGCACTGGAGATTTTTGACTTATATGAATGATTTATTAACAATAGGAATTGCTTTATCAAAAGATGAAAAATATAAGAAGTATGTTCAGTATAAACCGACTTCAAGGCTTTTAAAATTATGGTGGGCAAAGCAAAAATCATTAAAAAAAAAAAGCGTTGCTTATAAAATAGCTTTACATACCCATACTTCCAAGCAACAATCAATAAAAAACATTGATTATTTTAGAATAATTTTCAAAAAAAATAAAGAAATGTCAAAAAATATTAGTAAACAATTGGATTTGGATAAAGAGGAAATTGATTGGCTAAAAAAATAAAAAAAAAAAAAATTATTTTTCTTTTTTTCAAAAAAAAAAAAAAAATCTTCAAAAAAGAAAAAATTTAAATACTAAAAAAATATTTCAATTGTATTATCGACGAGGCATTTTTTAAACAAAATGACCGCTTACGGACCTCATTTAACACTTGATTTACAAAACTGCAATAGGAAAAAACTGGAAGATTTGGATTTTATTTTTCAAATTCTTGATAAGCTACCAGCCAGAATCGGTATGACTAAAATTACTGCTCCATATGTATTCAAATATACAGAAGGAGTAATTCCAGATGATTGGGGCATAACTGGCTTTGTCATTATAGCAGAAAGCCATATAAGCATACATACCTACCCAGCAAAGAATTATGTTTTTATGGATGTTTTTTCTTGCAAGGAATTTGATGCAAAAAAAGCAATTGAGTTTATAGTTAAGGCTTTTGAAGCAAAAAAAGCAGAAACAAATGTTATACAAAGAGGCATAAACTTCCCTAGGGGAGAAATACTAGTTAAGTGCTAATTTTATTTTTAAAAGATAAAAATGTCAAAAACCGTTAATTAGAGATAGCTGTTTTGATTTAAACCAATTTGATTTTATAGCGGTTTTTGAGCATGAACTGAAAAATTCACTTTGTGAATTTTTGGTTTGTTGGAAATGCTTCGCATTTCAAACACTCGGAAATATTAATAAATATTTCCGACATATTTAAATAAATCTCTAAACTTATTGCATATATGAATGTTCCAGACAATTTTTTAGGGTTAGATGAAAGATTTACAGACTATAAGAAAAGTAAAGTAGCAGTAATGCAAGTTCCTTATGAAGGCACTGTTACTTACAGAAAAGGAACCTCTCATGGTCCAAGAGCCATAATTGAGGCTTCTAAACAGGTAGAAGTTTATGACGATGAATTGGATTATTGCCCCTGTGATTTAGGAATTTCAACTTTAAAACCAATTAATGTTAAAGGTAACCCAGAAGATGTTATTAACAATGTATACACAGAGATAAAAAAAATACTCCAAGATAATAAATTTATAATTACATTAGGAGGAGAACATTCTATAACTTATGCTATTGTAAAAGCATTCAAAGAAAAATTCAAGAACTTGTCTGTTTTACAATTAGATGCTCATTCTGATTTAAGAGACAGTTATGAAGGTACTAAGTTTAGTCATGCCTGTGTTATGAAAAAAATTTTTGATTTAGGTATAAAATTTACTCAGGTAGGAATAAGAAGCGTAAGTGAAGAGGAAATCCCTTTTACCAAGCAGAAGAAATTAAAAATATTCTATGCAAAGGATATATACAATAAAGATGATTGGTTTAAAGATGTCCTATCTTCTTTAACAGATAATATATACATTACAATTGACCTAGATGTTTTTGATCCTGGAATAATGCCTGCTGTTGGCACTCCTGAGCCTGGTGGCTTAAATTGGTACAAAGTAATAAATTTATTAAAAGAGGTTTTTAAAAAGAAAAATGTAGTTGGCTGTGATATTGTAGAATTAAGCCCTATTAAAGACAATATTGTTTCTGATTTTACGGCTGCTAAATTGACTTATAAGTTGATTGGATATAAGTTTATGAAATAAAAACCTTTAAAAATAAACATACAATTCTCCTAGATAAAAATGGAATTAGATAAAAGGTACAACGCAAAAGAACTTGAAAAAAGATGGAGGGTATTTTGGGAAAAGGAAAAAATATACAAATTTGATCCAAAAAGCAAAAAAAAAGTTTATTCTATAGATACTCCTCCACCTTATGCTAGCTCAGGCCATTTACATATTGGGCACGCTTTACACTACACTCAGTTTGAATTAATAGCTCGATATAAAAGAATGCGTGGTTTTAATGTTTTTTTTCCACCTGGTTTTGACAATAATGGCTTGCCAACTGAAAAATATGTTGAAGAAAAATTCAAAATTTCTAAAAAAGATACAACAAGAGCCAAATTCAGGAAATTATGCTTGGAAGAATCAAGAAAAGTTGAAAAAGAATATGCAGACAGGGTGTTTAAAGAATTAGGCCATAGTTATGACTGGGACTTATTATATACTACCATAGACCCAGAAGCACAAAAAGTTGCACAAATGTCTTTCTTAGACTTATATAAAAAAGGCCTTGTTTACAGATCAAAAGAACCAACACTATGGTGTCCATATCATCAAACTGCATTAGCTCAAGCTGAAATAGAGGATAAAGCTCGTTCTACAAAACTCAGCTATATATATTTTGATCTAGAAGATGGTGGAAAAATTGAAATTGCAACAACAAGACCTGAATTTTTACCAGCTTGTGTAGGAATCTTTGTCCATCCTGAAAATAAAAGATACAAAAAGTTGGTAGGAAAAAAAGCTATTGTCCCTTTGTTCAAACAAAAAGTAAAGATTATGGAAGATAATAAAGTTGATATGAATTTTGGCTCTGGAATTGTTATGGTTTGTACATTTGGAGACAATACAGACATACAATGGTGGAAGGAGCATAAGCTCGACTTAATTATGTGCGTTACAAAAGACGGTAAAATGAGTGATGTTTGTGGAAAATATTCTGGATTAGACTTTGAAACAGCTAAAAAATCTATAATTAAAGATTTAGAAAAAGAAGGAAAATTAATCAGACAAGAAAATTTACAGCAAACTGTTGGGACTTGTTGGCGTTGTGGAACTCCTGTTGAATTTATTGTTGCAGAGCAATGGTTCATTAAAACATTAGATTTCAAAGATGATTTAATAAAACAAGGAAGAAAAATTAAATGGTATCCTGATTTTTACAGAGTAAGGTATGAAGACTGGACAAAAAACTTGGCATGGGATTGGTGCATTTCAAGGCAAAGGTTTTATGGAGTTCCGATACCAGTATGGTACTGTAAAAAATGCGGTAAGGTTATAGTTCCTGATGAAAAAGAATTGCCTGTTGATCCTACTGACCAAAAACCAAACAAAAAATGCGACTGCGGAAGTAATGAATTTGTTCCTGAAGAAGATGTTTTTGACACATGGATGACTTCAAGTATGACTCCACAAGTCTGTTTGAGGTGGTTGGAAAAACCTGAACAATATAAGAAATTATTCCCAATGTCTTTAAGACCTCAAGCACACGATATAATAAGAACATGGGCATTTTACACTATACTAAAATCCTACCTTCATTTCAAAGAAATTCCTTGGAAAGATATTGCCTTAGGAACTTATGTTCTAGATTCAAAAGGAAAAGGAATGCACAAGAGCAAAGGTAATGTAATATGGACTCATGAGTTATTAGAAAAATATAACGTTGACGTTGTAAGATATTGGGTTGGAACTGCTAAGTGGGGTGAGGACTTACCTTTCCAAGAAAAAGACTTTGTTGCTGGTCAAAGATTTTTAACAAAATTATGGAATAGTGCAAGATTCTGCTTTATGCACTTAAAAGATTTTGACGGAAAAAAATATGAATTAGAAATAATTGATAAATGGATTTTAACTAAGTTAAATGAGGTTGTTAAAAAAGCTACTGAAAAATTCGATAAATATGATTCAAGTGAGTCAAAAAAAATTGCAGAACTATTCTTCTGGAATGATTTTTGCAATAATTATTTGGAAATTGTAAAAGATAGATTATATAATGAAAAAAGAGGTAAAAAAGCAAAAGAATCTGCCCAATACACCTTGTATACTGTTTTATTATCTATCCTAAAATTATTTGCTCCAATAACCCCTTTTATAACAGAAGAGCTTTATCAAAATTATTTCAAAAAATTTGAAAAAATTAAAAGCATTCATTTAACAGATTGGCCAAAAGTTGATATAGAGGATAAAAAAGCAAAAGAAATAGGCGAATTAGTTGTTTATGCTGTACAGAAGTCAAGACAAGCAAAATCTGATAAAAACCTAAGCTTAAAAAATCCTTTAAAGAACTTATTCATTAAAGGAAAAATCTCTAAAGAAGACTTTGAATTAGTAAAACCAGATTTAATAGCAGCAACACAGGCAGAAAACATTTCATATGAAAAAATAAAATCAGATTCTAAGATAGATTATGAGGTGGAGGTTGAGGTTTAAATAAAGAATAGTTAAATTTAAATAACACATCTTAATTCTGAACTTAAAAAAAAAAAATAGTGGGGAGGTAAAAAAAAATGTATACAATAGAAATTCAGTATTTAAACCTTGAAAGGGGGTTGAAATTAATACCTACAAGAGCAACAAAATTAACATTAAATCTTGATTTTGACCCAGAAATTATACCTGTAGCATATACTAGAGGAGAACTTTTGCAATTACTAAGTAAAATTAAAACTTTAGGTATAGATAAAATGATTAAACAGGACGGAGTAACTGTTCGTCAGGCTTTAGATGTGTCTAAAAATATAGATTATTCTTCCATTACTAATTTACTTAATCTTAATCAACCTAGTATATTAGATAACGCTAAAGCAGAGTATGATAAAAAATTTAGAAAAATTGCAAAAAATGAAGGATTAATAACTGCTTTATATTGGGCTAAAGAAAAAGGTAATCAGATTCTGCAAGATGCAGAAAAAATGGAAAAAAACATTGCCTATCTGGTCAGTGTAACAACCAAATAATTTTTTTTTTTTTATTATTGATTATTTTAATATTGAATTTTACTTATTGATTTTTTTTTCCACTGAACTCCTTCTTTTGTATCAATCAACTCTATCCCTTTCTTTTTTAACTCATTCCTTATTTCATCAGCTTTTTTCCATTCTTTTTTTTTTCTTGCTTCTTCTCTTTCATCTATGAGTTTTTTTACCTCATCAGAAATCTCATCCTTCTTATCAAATTCCATTACACTTAATATAGAATCAAACTTTTTCATTAAAGAAATAATTTTTTCAGCATCCTTTTTGCTTATCTCTAATTTATAGATTTTATTAATAAAATCATAAATAACAGCAAGTGCTTCTGAAATATTTAAGTCGTCATCCATCTTTTCTTCAAACTTCTGCTCTGTTTCTTTTATTAGAGAACCAACTTTAGGATTATCTTTAGTTTCTGTTATATTTCTTAAATTAAAAACAAAATTGTCTAACCTTTCTATTGAATTTTTTGCCCCTTCAACTCCTTTAAATGTAAAATTCAGTTTTTGCCTGTAATGTGTGCTTAATAAAAGCAACCTAATTGCCTTGGGAGAATATCCTTTTTGCAATAAATCTCTTAAAGTGTAGAAATTCCCAAGGGATTTTGACATCTTTTTTCCTTCAACCAAAAGATGTTCATTATGCAGCCAGTATTTTACAAATTTTTTTTCCGTAGCAGCCTCTGACTGCGCTATTTCATTAGTATGATGCGGGAAAATTAAGTCAACCCCACCAGTATGAATGTCAAATGTTTCTCCAAGATATTTAGATGACATTACACTGCACTCAATATGCCAGCCTGGTCTTCCTTTACCAATTTCAGTTTCCCAGAAAGCATCTCTATCTTCTTTTGAATAAGATTTCCATAAAGCAAAATCGTTTGCCTCTTCTTTTTCATATTCGTCCTGTTTAACTCTTGCACCTGTCTTTAACTCCTTTATTTTTAATTGAGCTAATTTGCCATAATCCTTAAACTTAGAAACATCATAATAAATGCTTCCATCATCACTTTTATAAGCATTTTTTTTTTCTAATAAAATTTTAATTAATGTTACCATCTCTTTAATATGCTTTGTTGCTTCAGGATAAATGTCTGCTTTTTCGATATTTAGTACTTTTATATCCTCGAAAAATGCTTTCTTATATCTTGAAGTGTATTCATCTAAAGAAGTGTGCTCTTTCTGAGAGCCTTTTATTGTTTTATCATCTACATCAGTAAGGTTCATTACATGCTTTACTTTAAAGCCTTTGTACTTCAAGTATCTCTTAAGTAGATCTCCAAATATATAAGCCCTAAAATTACCTATGTGAGCATAGTCATAAACAGTAGGCCCACAAGTATATAACCCAACATAATCTTTTTTAATTGGTTTGAAGATTTCCTTTTTCCTTGTTAAAGTATTAAATAACTTAAGCATTTTACTTTCTAAATAGGTTATTACTTAAATATCTTTCTGCCCTGTCAGGCAGTACAGTAACAACATTTTTATATTTTTTTTTTTTTTTATATTGAATTATTTTATTGAATTTTATTTAATGATTTCATGGAAATCTCCGATTTCCAGGGTCCTGAGAAAAACCTTTGGTTTTTCTGGGACACAAGAAATTCTTTTGGAATTTCTTCGTGCACAAAAAATCTTTGATTGTTTGAAAACTTTGTTTTCAAATCCACGGGAATCTTCGATTCCCTTTGTTTTCGTGTTTAATATTGAATTTTTGTTAGTGATTTGATAAAGAAACAAAAAAAAAAATATAACAGAAATATAACTAAAACAATGGGGCTTTTTTGTTTTTACCTTATTTTGTTACTATTATAAAATAGTAAAGTTTATAAATACTAAGCTAATCCTAACTCCAACTCTAAGTTCTATCTTAGGGGTTTTTATTTTAGATTTACTCTATGAGGTGTAAAAAAAAAATGGCAAAAGTAGGTAAATGTATGAACTGTGGAGCGCATAGAATATTAAAAGGAGACCATTGTAAGAAATGTAAGAGTAATGGTATAGAGAACTAAAATTAATTTCCTTACTCCTTTCTACAACAGAAAAAACAGTGATCTTTTTGAAAAGGTCCTAATTCTCTATAATCTAATATCTTTAATTTTTCTTCAATCTGCCTTTTAACTAAATTGAACACTTGCTTTGGCTTCTTAGTTACATCCACACTCCTTGCTTTTACAGCTAAATATGCATAACCTTTTTTTCTTAAAAACATCTCACAATTCTTAAGAAATATTTCAGCCTGGTTTTTTTGTGCTATATCCATATAAACAATATCCACCAAACTTACTCTACCTAAATAAGTCGCTGGCCTATTAGCATCTGCAAGTATTGGCGCAATATTTTTCCTGTCTTCACAAACAAATACCAAATCCCTTACAACCCTCGGAGCAAAATCTATAGCAAAAATAAAGCCATCTCTTCCTATAATATCAGAAATATGGCTAGCTGTAGTCCCAGTAGCAGCTCCAAGGTATAAAACAACATCATCCTTCTTTATACCAATTTCAGAAATACCTTTTAATATAGCTGCTGCTAACTTACTTCTGCGTGGATCCCACTCTCTAAACTCAACATTTTTCTCAGTAAATAATCTTTCTTCATATACTTTTTTTCCCGGAACTAAATTTTTAGTTAATAATATTTTTTTTCCTATATTCAATTCATAAACTCCGCTAAATTTTGTTTCTTTCATTTGTTAAAATTTCTCCTTGAAATTTTAATCATGGAATTCTTTGAATTCCAGGACACCAAAAATCTTCGATTTTTAAGTGTATTTTCATTTTATCTTCTCTGATTTAATTTCCTTTAAATCTTTTAAAGTCAAATAAGGCTTTTTTTCTTTTTTTTTTCCTTCCTTGCGTTTAAATAAAGCATGATATATTAAAGTAGCAATATAGAGTATTTTTGGCATTACAACTACGAGCATAATAAAAAAAACAACTAAAGTCAAAAGTAAAAAATAAAATGGCTTCATTTTATATTCCCTTACCTAATCCTTCAATAATTCCACTAATGCCTTTTTTTATTCCGCCAGCTTCTTTTCTTGTTAGCAAATATTGTCCAATCCTAGCTGCAAAATTTGAAAAAGGCATGCTTTGCAACCAAACTTTTCCAGGACCTTGTAGAGTAGATAAAAACAAGCCTTCTCCTCCAAAAAGAATATTTTTAGCTCCTTTTACCAATTGAATATCAAAGTCAACTGTTGGCTCAAACATAGCTATATGGCCAGTATCAACTCTTAACATTTGATTTTTCTTCAAATTAATTTGTGTAATCTCTCCTGCAATTTCAACAAATGCTGTTCCATTACCAGACAATTTCTGTAAAATAAAACCCTCTCCTCCAAAAAACCCCGCTCCTAATTTTTTTCTAAAAAACATATCTAATTTAACAGAATCTTCTGCACACATAAAAGCATCTTTTTGGCAAATTAAAGATTTGTCTTTACTCAACTTTACAGGTAATATTTTTCCTGGAAATTCAGATGAAAATGTTATAATTCCTGTGCCTTCTGTACAAGTAAATGTATTAAGGAAAATAGACTCACCAGCTAGTCTTCTTTTTATTCCAGCAAAAAAGCCTCCTCTTGTACTTGTCTCCATTTTTATATTCTCAGACATCCAAGCCATATTGCCTGATTCAGAAAATACTTTTTCTCCTTTTTTCAACTCTATGTTAACTGTCTGCATTACAGTCCCAGATATTTTGTACTTCATTTTTAACCTCAACAAAGATTTAACCTTGGAAAATTTTCTGGAATTTTATATTTCTCATTTGTCAATTTAAAATCTTTAATAGAGCTGATCCTAAAATTTCTCATTTCTCTTCTTAAATGGCAAAAAGCATTTAAAAAATCATCTTCTACTTCATAAATTTCTATTTTTCTCCACTTCAAATCACTAGAAGGATAAATAATTTTTACTCTTAATCTTTTATTAAATGCCTCTTCTATTTTTTTTTTTATAGGATTTATTTCTTTATTTTTTAATTTATATAGTAAATATTCAGTTAATAAACAAGCCTTATTGTGTTGTATAACTAAATCAAGAAATTTCTTATTATTAGTTCTTAAATATTTTTGATAAAAATAAACAGCCTGTAAACCGTCACCATTAAAAGGATCATAAACATTTATACCATATTCCAATTTTGCCTCTTGCTTTTTTTGATATCTAAATTCCTGTATTTCACTAAAGGAATAAGACTTTCCTATAAATCCAAGAATTACTGATTTATCAAAATTCTTATTAAAAGCTAAAAAAGGTTGAGGCAATTTATCTAATTTTTTTTTAATTATTTCCTTGAACTTATTTATATTTTCAATATTTTCTAATATAATTTGTTTAATCCTATCCTTATAGAATACCCCAACTATACTCGGTCTTAACTTTGTTCTATTGCTATCATTGTCAATTGCATCAATAGTTTCAACATCAACTACTGGTTTTTCTGCAAATGCATTGAATCCTAATTTCTGTATACTTACTATCTTTATTTTGACCATTTTTTTTTTTTTTTTTTTTTTTTTTTTTTTTTTTATTTGAATTTTTCCTCTATTTCTTTCCTTAATTTATCTCCGATAAATTCTCCCTTAAAATAATCTACCTTGGCTGCTATAGATATCTTATCTGCTAAAGTCCTAGCAATCTTGCCATGTTTTTCCTTTTTATTCTTTTGTATTAAAGGATGTTGAAATAAAACACCATGCTTTGGTGCTTTAGCACCGCTTTTCATATGCCTAAATAAAGCCTTTTCAGCTCCTAATAACTGTATTGTTGAAGCAGGAAACATAACTAATTTCTTTAATGAACCTGCATGCCCTAAAAGTTTTGCAGCTATCATAGTGCCAGTTATAGATGTTATATTTGGACATACCTCTTTCACTAGGTCTTCAAGGTAATTTTCAAGATGTTTTCTAAACTCATATAAACCATTAAGTTTATCTGCAAGCTCCATAATTGGTTTTAAGTCCTTCTCACTTAATTCAGCACCCATAGTGCTTTCTTTTTTTTTTTCCAACGAAGTTGGTGCCGAAAACATTTTTTCCTTGTTTTCGAGCATTTTTTTTTTTAAGATTAATTCTACAAACTTTCTATGATCCTCTACTAAGTGGGATAACTCTGGATTATACAAAGAATATTCTTCCCTTAATCTCTTTGCCAACATATTTGCTACTTTATCCAATTCTTCAACACTATTTATTGTTTGAATTATTAATAAGTCGTTGGTTACAGAATCTTTAATGTCTTTCTTTGTCAAAATTTTATTTTTTTCATAAAACTCATTAAAATAATTTTTATCCCTAAAAACTTCCAGTATATTTGTTAATTCTTTTCCTTTTTCTGTTTTTTTTATATTCTTATATTTTTTCAGAAGTTCTTTTTCAGAGCCTCTTTCTACTAATTTAAAATTCTGGTCAAAAACAAAGCTTCCCAAAATGTTTGTAAAAATATATTTCCCGCCCATGCAGTTAAAGTAAAAAGATTATAGTATTTAAAGGTTATTGATTAATAAAAATAACAAAGTTTAAATTTATCAGAGTATATACTACGAATTAAGGGGTGCAAAATTGAATAAATTATTGTTTATATTAGTCTTATTTATCCTACCCACAAAATTTGTGTATTCTGCAGACCCTAATATTGAAGTTCTTAATGATAAAATCTATATTGAAGGAAGAATATTTCTTATTGAGGGTGTAGATTATGCACCCTGGCTTCCTGGAACAGGACCTGATCCTTATCAACACTCTAAATTTCCAGAAGAATATGATGATGTAACTTCGCTTGTTTCTTCAGTTATTCCTGATATAAATAATGATACAAAAATACAAGCTTGGGAAGTAATTGAATATGACCTGAGAACAATAAGATCAACAGGAGCAAACACAATAAGAACATATGCATCAGGTGAATGGCATGACAAGGATTTAGATGGAGTTAAAGAATATAATGGAACTCCAGAACAAAGTGAATTTGTTCAAGGAGATGTTCCTGATTGGGTGTATTATAGAATAATTGATTTTGCAGAAAAAAATCATATGAAAGTTATTATTGGATATTGGATAGGAGAAGAAGATTTTGTAAAAGTAAATGATTATCCTCCTTATTTTTATGTTGATTTTAATGATTTAAAAGTTGCCAATGATACAATGAAGAGTGTTATAAACAACTTTGGAAATTCACCAGCAGTTATAGCATGGGCAATTGGCAATGAAGTTTTAGGAACATGGCACGGAAACTGGTTTGCTTGGAGCGTAAGCAGGCACGATTATCTAAACAAGCTTTATGCTTCTGTAAGACAGATGGATCCTTACAACAGACCAATTATGTATTCAAAATACGTTGGAGAAGACTTTGATTTCATTAATTTAAATACCAATATAATGGCAATTAATGCATTTACCCATCCTGCAAGTGAACTTAGTGGTGAGTTTACAATTCCTGCAACAGGTAACAAGACTTATATATTAGGAGAATTTGCGCATAATATAGACCATGCAGAAGGTCATTGGAATCTGGCAAAAGAACATGCTGGTGGATTATTTCTTGAATATAACGATGTTTGGTGGAAAGGTTCTAATAATTACTTTGGCATTGTTGAGGCTGATAGAGATATTAGACATGATAAATATGATGTATTAAAAAACTTTTTCTATAACGCAACAACAATCATTATACCACTTTCTAGGGGGTGGAATTTAATTTCAACACCACTAAACCATATAAACTGGAAACTTAAAAATATATTATCCCCAATTCAAGGTAATTATAGTAAAATATTTTATTATAATGATAAATGGATTGAACTAAACCAAAATTCAGAAATAAATAACTCTATTGCATTCTATATAAAAGCCTTAAACAACACAAATTTAATCTTGGAAGGAGAAATAATTAACTACAAAATCAATATTCCATTAAACATAGGTTGGAATCTAATTCCTTACCCTAATCTAGAAAAAAAAAATATTGATGAACTATTTAATAATGGAACTGTATTTTCTTATAATAATTCAAAATGGTTTAGTTATAGCTCGGATAAGAACTTCTTTTTGAATACTTTAAATTCTTTTTTTCCAGGTTACGGATACTGGATAAATGTTCCTGAAGATATTAATTTGACATTTTATCCGTAATTCCCTAAATTTTTGAATAGAAAACTATTTATAATATCTAATTTTCCTTATTACAACTCCAATAGGTGACTTTAATGGTATACTTTAGCCAAATCAAAGAAAAACCTATTTTTGATGCAAATAATAAGAATATAGGGATTCTAAAGGATTTAGTATTCATAGATGGAGAGAAATATGCAGAAATAACTAATTTAGTTTATTTGGATGAGCACAAGTACAGAAAAAAGATTCCGTGGAATTTGGTAAAAGAGTTAAAGAGCGAAGCAAACGGCCTTAATACAAAAATAGAGATTAAATTAAATACGCCTGTAGAAAGCATCGCCCCTTTTTTTGAAAAAGAAGATGAGACATTAGTGGGCAATATAATGGATAAACAATTAATTGATGTGGATGGTTTTAAATTGGTACGTGTAAATGATATTGTATTAGGCAAAGTGGAAGATAAATTCTGTGTTGTTGCAGTGGCAATAGGCATAAGAAGTTTTATGCGAAGATTTGGATTCGAAAAAATAATGCCAGGAAAAATCAAAGAACACGTTATACCATGGGAATCTGTTGAAAGACTAGAACCTGAATTTCATGATTTACATCTAAAAACACAAAAAAGCAAGATTGCTGATTTGCATCCAGAAGATATTGCTGACTTAATGGAAGATTTATCACATCAAGAAAGAATCTTAATATTTAATACACTGGACAGAAAAAAAGCTGCTCAAACTTTGATTGATGCTGAAAAAGGTGTTCAAAAATCATTGTTTAGCAATCTAAAGATTAGGAGAATAGTAGATTTAATGGAGAATGTCCCTCCTGATCAAGCAGCAGATATTCTAAGTTTAATGTCTAAATCAAAGGTAGAAAAAATTCTTGATTCAATGCAAGCAGATACATCATCTAAAATAAAAGAAATCCTAAAATATAATCCTGAATCAGCAGGAGCTATTATGGATACTGAATTTATAACTATACCAGAAGATTATAACGTGCAAAAAACAATAAATTTGTTAAGAAAGATTACTCCGCCTTCAAAAAAAATATTCCATCTTTACGTTGTCAATAATAATAAACAGCTGTTAGGAGTATTATCTATAAGGCAATTAATTACTTCCCCTCCTGACAGGAAAATAACTGAATTCATGAACAAAGAAGTATTTTATGTTAAGCTCTCTTGCTCTAAAGAAGAGATCGCAAAATCAATTTCAAGATATGATCTATTTGTATTGCCTGTTGTAGATGAGAATAAAATAATAAAAGGTGTTGTAACAGCAGACCAAGTACTAACAGAAGTTATACCTGAGACATGGAGAAAGAGCAGATATAAACCTCATAAAATAAAGAAAGCAAAAACAAAATGAGTGATAACAATAATAAAAAGATTGATTTCAAAAAAATATTGTTGATTCTTGGTATTATTGGTCCTGGTATAATTACAGCTACTGTTGACAATGATGCTGGTGGCATTACTACTTATTCTGTTGCAGGAGCACATTTTGGCTATAGTATGCTTTGGACACTTATTCCAATAACATTTTTACTTATTTTGGTACAAGAAATGTGTGCAAGAATGGGTGTTGTTACAGGTAAAGGTTTAGCAGATTTAATAAGGGAAAACTTCGGAATAAAAATGACATTCTTTATTATGGTTGGTTTAATATTCGCAAATCTTTTTATTACAATTTCAGAATTTGCTGGAATTGCTGCTGCTGGAGAGTTATTTGGATTAAACAAATATATACTTATCCCTATGGCTGCTTTTTTTATTTGGTTACTAACGATAAAGCTAAACTACAAAAGTCTTGAAAAATTCTTCTTATTGCTTGTTATTTTTTATATAACATACGTAATCTCTGGTTTTCTTGCTCACCCAAACTGGAATACTGTTATTAAAAATACTTTTATCCCATCATTTAGTTTTGAAAGGCCTTATCTGATTATGCTCATTGGCCTTATTGGAACCACTATAACCCCCTGGATGCAATTCTATTTACAGTCTTCTATTGTTGAAAAAGGTATAAGAGTTAAGGAATATAAGTACTCTAAGTGGGACGTTGTCCTGGGCTGTATAACAACAGATATTGTTAGTTTTTTTATTATTGTTACTTGTGCTACTGTTTTATTTACAAACGGCATTACAATACATAGTGCTGCAGAAGCTGCTAAAGCATTACAGCCCTTAGCAGGCCAATACGCTTCTATATTGTTTGCATCTGGTTTTTTTTGTGCTGCACTTTTTGGTGCATTTATACTGCCTTTATCAACATCCTATTACGTATGTGAGGCATTTGGCTGGGAATCCGGGGTTAATAAAAAATTCAAGGAAGCAAAACAATTCTATTGGTTGGTAACAACAATACTATTTATTTCTGCTGCTATAATATTAATTCCAAACATACATTTAATAAAATTAATGCTAACTGCACAGGTTATAAATGGAATTATACTTCCTTTTATTTTAGTAGCCATATTAGTGTTAATTAATAAAAAGAACTTGATGGGAGAATACACAAATAAAAAATGGTTAAATACAGTCACATGGTTAGGTGTTATAATAATTACTATCATAATAGTACTAATGGTAATAACTACTATTTTTCCAGATTTAAGCCTTTTACCGTTAACTTTATAAAGAATTTTTATTTAATTAAGTAAAATGATAGAAATCAAAATACTTGGAAGAGGAGGTCAGGGTGCTGTAACTGCATCTCAACTTTTAGCAATAGCTGCATTTTATGATGGCAAGGAAAGTCAGGCATTTCCTCATTTTGGAGTTGAGCGTAGGGGTGCTCCATCAACTGCTTTTACCAGGATAGATGATAAAAAAATAAACTTAAGAAGTCATGTTTACAACCCAGATGTTGTTATGATTTTAGATGCCTCTTTGATGGAATCTATAAACATAACAGAAGGTCTCAAGAAAAACGGAATAATAATAGTAAATTCAAACAAAAAACCAAATGAACTCGGAATCAAAGGCAACTTTCAAGTTCACACTGTAGATGCTACATCTGTCGCTTTAGAGATATTTAAGAGCAATATTGTAAATACAGTAATTCTTGGTGCCTTTGCTAGGGTAACTAAATTAGTCAGTATAGATTCAATAAATAAAGCTATTGAGGAAAGATTTAAAGGAAAGGAAAAAATAATCGAATTAAATAAAAGAGCTATAAAAGAGGCATATGAAGAAACAAAATAAATTTATTCACGAAAAAGCTTGTATAGAAGGTGAAGTAGAAATTGGCAATAATAGTAGTGTATGGGCTTTTGCTGTTTTAAGAGGAGATGAAGGCAAAATTAAAGTTGGCAATAACACAAATATACAAGAGCATGTTACACTTCATGGTAAAGTTACTATTGGAGATAATACAAGCATAGGCCATAATGCTGTTATACATGGAGCTATTATTGGCAATAATGTTTTAATAGGCTCTAATGCTACTGTTTTAGACAACAGCAAAATAGACGATTGGGTTATAGTAGCAGCAGGCTCAGTTGTCCCTCCAAACAAAAATATTGAAGAAAACTCTGTTGTTATGGGAGTTCCTGCTAAATTTGTTAGAAAATTAAGCGAAAAAGATAAAAACTTGATTATTGATCATTATAAATCTTATTTAAAAAATATTAAAGAAAAATGAAAAAGCAGAAATTAATACCTGGCGGAATCATTACAGAACCTGGCTCAACAATTAAAAACAAGACCGGTGGGTGGAGAGCATTAAAGCCTGTCTGGGATAAAAAAAAATGCACTCAGTGTATGATATGCTGGCAATTCTGCCCTGATAATGCTATTCCACAAAAAGATGGGAAAAGGTTAGAGACAAATTTAGAGTTTTGTAAAGGTTGCGGAATTTGCGCAGAAGAATGTCCTGTAAAAGCAATAAAAATGGTGCAGGAAGAAAAATGATTATGTCATATGTTACTTGTAAAGACAATAAAGAAGCTAAAAAAATAAGCAAAAATTTATTAAAAAAAAAATTAATAGTTTGTGCTAACATTTTCCCAATAGAAAGTATGTATTATTGGAAAGGAAAACTAACAGAAGACAAAGAAGTTGTATTGATTTTAAAAGCATTAGATAAAAATTATAAAAAAATAGAAGAAGAAATTAAAAAATTGCATTCATATGAAATTCCATTTATAGGAAAAATTAATGTTAAAGTAAATAAGGAGTATGAATATTGGGCAAGAAAATGAAAGAATCTGACACGGACATTGCACAAAAATACAAAAAGTTTAAAATATATTCTGTGATTGTAGTAATTATCATATTTTTTTTATTCTTATTTTTTTTAATTTCAAATGAAGGAAGTTTAGTTAAGATAACAGCAATAATAGGTTTTATTTTTGGTATTTTTTTTGAGATTAAAAAATCAAAATATGAAAAAGCTCTAGGTGAAAAAAAAATTTAGAGAGATTGATTATGAAAAAAGTTATAGAAGCATCAGAAGCAGTAGCAAAAGGGGCTGCTCTATGTAAACCTGCAGTAATCCCGATGTATCCTATAACTCCTCAAACACATATAGTTGAACGTTTAGCAGATTACATTAATGATGGCGACCTTGACTCAGAAATGATTCATGCTGAATCAGAGCATAGCGCAATTTCCGCTGCTTTAGGAGCACAAGCTACTGGAGTTAGAACATTTACTGCAACCTCTTCGCAAGGCTTGGCTTTAATGCATGAAATACTTTTTGTAGTTAGTGGTATGAGGCTTCCTATTGTGATGGCTGTAGCAAATAGGGCCTTATCTGCTCCAATTAATATCTGGAACGATCATCAAGATTCAATTTCTGCTAGAGACTCTGGCTGGTTGCAGTTTTATGTGGAATCTGCACAAGAAGCCTTAGACACTACGATTATGGCTTACAAGATTGCTGAAAACAAGGACGTTTTACTGCCTGTAATGGTTTGCTTAGATGGTTTTACATTAAGCCATGTTTATGAACCAGTAGATATTCCAAGTCAAAAAGAGGTTAATGGTTTTTTACCAAAATATAAACCAATATATGCTTATCTTGATCCTAAAAAGCCAATTACACAAGGACCTATTGCTTTTCCAGATACTTTTATGGAATTAAAAAAAATGCAACAGGAATCTATGGGAAAATCTTTGCCAATAATTGAAAAGGTTAACAAAGAATTTAAAAAAAAATTTAAGAGAGATTATGGTGATGGTCTAATTGAAACATATAAAATTGAAGATGCTAAATACGCTATAATTGGAATGGGGACTTTATGCAGTACTGCTCGTGTTGTTATAGATAACTTACGTAAAAAAGGAAAAAAAGTTGGCCTTATCAAGATAAAATCTTTTAGACCGTTCCCAAAAGAAAAATTAAGAAAAATTTGTAAAAATCTAAAAGGTTTAGCAGTTATTGACAGAAGTGTTTCTCCAGGTAATGATAGTGCTTTATTAATGGAAACAAAAGAATGCTTATTTGATTCAAAAATAAAAATAAGCGGATTTATTGCTGGTTTGGGTGGAAGAGATATTACTGAAAAACACCTAATAAAATCTCTAGAAAAAATAGGAGATAAAAAAACAAACTGGTTGTTGTAAAAATCGAGCTTGTCTCGATTTTTTTTTTTTCAAAATGATTCATCATATAATGAAAGAAGAACACATCGAACATGTTTGTCCGTACTGTAAAAAAGATTTAGCTGGTAAAGAGTTTAAAATAGAGTTGGTTGAAGGAGTGAATTATAAAACAATGAAATGTAAATGTGGACGTGACTTAAGGTTTAGAGTAAATAAAGAGATTTATAACTATAAAGAAGGTGAAGGTAATTTATTAGTCCATAGAATTAGATTTGAAGAAAAAAAAATTAAAGAAAAAGAAGAAGAAGAAAAATGATAAATAATTTGCCAGAAATAGAATTGTTTGCTCAAGGACATAGAGCATGTGCTGGCTGCGGTAGTGCATTAGCCATGAGGTTTGTCTTAAAAGCTGCTGGACCAAATACAATTGTTTGTCATGCAACTGGCTGTATGGAGGTTGTAAGTACTCCTTACCCTCAAACTGCCTGGAAACTACCTTGGATACATGCTGCTTTTGAAAATGCTGCTGCAGTTGCATCTGGTGTTGAAAGGGCTCTGAAAAAATTAAACAAAAAGGTTAATGTTCTTGCTATTGGCGGAGATGGTGGCACTTTTGACATTGGATTGCAGGCTTTAAGCGGATCTATTGAACGCGGTCATGATTTTTGCTATGTTTGTTATGCAAACCAAGGTTATATGAATACAGGCATACAAAGAAGTGGTGACACTCCAAAGTATGCAGACACAACTACAAGCCCCGCTGGTAAGAAAATTCATGGCAAAACAGAATTCCAAAAACCCATGCCTTTAATAGTTGTAGCACATGGAGAACATGTATATGTAGCAACTGCTAATATAGCATTTCCTCAGGATTTGGTTGCAAAAGTACAGAAAGGATTAAAACATGTTGGACCATCTTATATACAAATTTTCTGTCCGTGCCAGCCAGGCTGGAAGCACCCTGAGAATGCTGCTATTAAATTATCCAAATTAGCCTTTAAAAGTAAAGTAAGTCCTTTATACGAAGTAGAAAACGGAATTCTAAAGTTCACAAAAGAACCTTCTGAGTTTATCCATGTAAATGAATATTTAGGGTTACAGGGACGATTTAAGCATCTAAATGAACAAGAAATAAAGGAAATACAGGATTACTTTGATAAAGAGTACGAAAAGTTGAAGAAGCTGGAAGAGTGTAAAGTAAAGTTGTGATTTCTCACTGGCCACTGGCCAAGTACGCGTAAGCTATTTAAAGGATATGTTAGTGGTCCAAATTTTGATAAATTAGGACTTCAATTTACTCAAATAAATATCTCCTTAAAAGACCCAACAATAAAAACTTCAATAATAGAATATTTTGACACAACTAATAAATGTGATTTTGCAGCTGAGTTATTGGGAAAATATGATTTAACAATAGAACTACATGTGGAAAATAATGAAGTATTAAAAAAAATAGTAGATGGATTTAGAATTAAATTTGTTAATCTCTATAATGATTATGATGTTTCAACAATAACTAAAGAATATGTGATGTTATGGAATCCTTTTTCTGAGGAAAAGAAAGAAATAAAAACTATCTCATCAACTTCCCCTTAACCTTCATTATCTTTCTCCTAACACTTTTAGGAACTCTTTTCTTAGCTTTTTTGTAAATTGTTTTTGCCAATGCTTTACCTTCTTTCTTAACTATCGGCTTTACTTTTTTAATAACTCGTTTAGCAACAGCTTTACCTTCTTTTTCTAAACTTTTTAGATGTTTTCTCTGCTTTTCAGCTTCTTCAAGCATTTTTTTTACTAAAGCCTTACCTTGCTTTGTAGAAATCTTTTTAGACTTAACTAATTTCTTAATCTCTTTCTCTGCCTCCTCTTTTGTTATAGAAGCTATCTCAATACCAAGTTTTAAAATTCTTTTTAAAGTTGTGAACATTTTTATTTCACCTCTTAATTTTTTTTTTTATCAATATTTAATCAATCAATAGGTTCTATACCACATAACAATTAATTGTGCAC
>CAYXTQ010000007.1:0-1094 GCA_964467845.1 uncultured Methanosarcinales archaeon
TGACCAACTATTAAAGCTGCTTCATCGAGAACCTTAAATAGAGTATTCAATTGAGACTCATCAAAAAAAAAGTGCTTTCCATTTTTCAATACACCCGCAACCGCTACCTTAAGCTTTGTAGGATCTCTACTATCCCACGTATCCATACCAAGTTCCGTAAAAAGATATTGCGTTTCTAAATCAAAAAATATAATGTCCCCCTTCATGAAATCTATTAAATTATAAACCCCCTTATATATGTTACGTAAACTTGGCTAGTGATTATAATAAGCAAAATGTTTTAGCTTTTCATATTTATGTGCAAAAAACATTTAAAAATGTGCAATCTCTAATTTATGTGCAAAGCCGGTTTTGTGAAAGGGATAAATAAAAATTATTTAAACTTTATTTTTTAATTTACCAAGGAACCTCATATCCAAAAATCCAATTAACTTTTTTATATCTTGTTTCCTTTCTATATTTTGTTATAGTTCTATACCTAGTTACTGTTGGCGGATATACCTCATAACTTGAAGAAAAAGAACTCGAAAATAAGCCATACCTTGTGTCTTTAGCTGATAAAACTGCACTATTGCCAGCATAAATGTATGCAGAATCGCTTTTTGATTTTGGCTCACCATTAACCCAAAATGTAAATTCAACTTTAAAAGTGCCACCTTCTGAATCTGTGTTTAAAATAGTAACTCGCTTATCTAAATACCAATCTTCAAATAATGGCTCATTTTTCCCACCATCTTCACTAACAACCCTATATGCCAGTTCATGTTGATAAGCTTCTTGCTCGGTATATGGAATATCAGAAGTATAACTAACCATCTTTGTAGGTATAAACAAGACACCAGTAATACCTAATATAAGAAAAACAATTATAATTGTTGGAATTAGGGTGCGGGGCTGTCTTAATTTATTATAAAATTCCTCTTTTTTTTCTCTTTTCAATTGACTTTTTCTTTCTTTTTCTAATCTTAATTTTTCTTCGGCAAATGGGGTTTTTGCACCACAACCTTCACAAAATGTAGCATTTTTTGGAATCCTTTTTCCACATTTTTCACAATAAACCACTTAAACCACCTTTATTTAAAATAGTTCCAAAC
>CAYXTQ010000007.1:1104-20087 GCA_964467845.1 uncultured Methanosarcinales archaeon
AATATCAAAATTGAAATTGCTGCAGAAAATATTAGAAAAACGGGATTGATTTCTTGATAATAAGAAATATTTATAATGAATGAAGTAACACTTGTAATAATGATCCCATAAAAACCCCATTTTTTCCAATTATATAATGCATAAATACACACCAAGTTTAAGCAAGATAATAAAATCCCCGATATAGATAATCCCTGCGGTAATCCAAATAGCAGATAGATAAACACGGCAAATGTATTACTAATTAACATTAAAAGTAACCACACATTAAGAAAAGTTGGTCTTTTTTTATTTGAAAATTTATCATTTTGGTTTAATTTAGTGCCACAATATTTACAGAACTTAGTATCTTTCAATATTTTTTTTCCACAATGTTCACAATATGCCATTTTATTCAAATAGACCTTTTATTTGACCAGCAACTGATGTATCATATTGACCTTGATTATACATATTCATTAAAATAATTGCAGCTATTACAATTATTATTATAATGATTACCCAAGATAACCCGGAACTTCTTTTAGTTGGTGTTTCTTCTACATAAGTTTGTTTTTTTGTAGTATAAGATGATTCAGATTCTCGATTAGGACAACTCTTTTCGTGTTTCAAACAAGCAATTTCAGAATTAAACTCCTTACCACAATATTCACAGCTAAATGATTCTGGTTCTTCTGGAGTTTCCTCATCTTCCGATTCTTCAATAACATTTGCACCACAATATTTACAAAATTTAGCATCTTTAGATATTTCTTTTCCACAACTATTACAAAACGCTTTTTTAGATGAAGTAACTGGAGCTTTAATTTTATGGCCACAATATTTACAGAAAATAGCATTATCTAAATTTTCTTTTCCGCATTTGTTACAATGCTTCATAATATCCACCCCATCAATAAATGTAAAGTAATTAAGTTTAAGTATAAATAAATTACTATTTTAAGACTTAGATTATAAACTAACAATTATATACTATTTTTCTCTTACTTCCCACTTCTCCACCATAACCCCAACCAATTCACCAAGTAATAAATAAATTTATTTTTCCTAAACCTTTAATAATCAATTAATAATTCTAAATAAAAATGAAAAACATTTTACTGGTATACCTGCCATTCTGCACACCTGCTAGCCCTCCTTACTCAATAACCTCTCTTTATTCCTTCCTTAAGAACAACTGCAAACATAACATAGAAGTTTTAGACTTAAACTTGGAATTCCATAAGCTGAAATTCCCAGAGTACCAAAAGTATTACCAGAACATAAAGGATTGGAGTAATTATGACAAAATAACAAATGATTACAAGAAACTTACATCAAAAACCTATTCTGAAAACAACAAGAAAGTGATTAATGATAAAAAGCCTGAGTTCTTCAGTGAATTATTAAAAAAAATAAAAGATAATAATCCGGATATTATAGCATTCAGCATTGTTTATTCAAGCCAGGCTTTCTATGCTGCAGCCCTAATTACTGCATTAAAAGACAAAATAACTATAATAGGAGGCCCTGCTGTAAATGAAAAACTAATTAAAATAGCAACAAAGCATCTAAAGAATGAATTGGAATTACTGGAATATATTAAAAAAAAAAAAATAGACCACAATAAATTAAATCCAGGCATTCCTGACTTCTCAATTTACAACCTTAATGAATACTTCACTCCAAAGCCAGTAATACCAATAAAAACCTCAACAACCTGCTATTACAGGAAATGTGCTTTTTGCTCTCATTACAGCAACACCAAATACTATGAGTATGACTTAGATTTAATAAAGAAAACAATAATAAATTCAAAGCAAAAGTATTTCTTCCTTATTGATGATATGATTCCTGCCAAAAGATTGTTAAAATTAGCAGAAGTCTTTAAGCCATTGAACATAAAATGGGCATGCCAGCTAAGGCCAACAAAAGAATTAGACTATAAAACCCTAAAAACATTAAGAGAATCGGGACTTACAATGCTTATGTGGGGTGTTGAATCAGGAAACAATAGAATCTTAAAATTAATCAATAAAGGAACAAACACGAAAGACATAGAAAAAGTCCTTGAAGACTCGCATAATGCCGGAATAAAAAATACCACATATATGCTGTTTGGATTTCCAACTGAAACAAAAGAGGAGTTTTTAGACACAATTAATTTTTTAAAAAGAAATGAAAAAAACATTGATTTAGTCTCTGTTTCAATATTTGGCCTGCAGAAAGGAACAGTAATATATAACAATCCTAAAGAGTTTGGAATAAAAAGGATAATTGAAGAAGAAAGAACAGTTCTAGAGCCAAAAATCACATATGAATTGGCAGAAGGATTAATACAGGAACAGGCAAGCAAATTAAGGCAAAGATACAAGAGAACTATAGAAAAAATAAATAAATTCCCAAAGACAATGAATTTCTTCAGGGAGCATATGTTTTGTTTGGTTTAAAATTAATTTTTTTTTTTTAAAGCAAAAAATTAATAAACTCGTTATTCTTGTTTCAGATATATGAAAGTAAAAGAAATAATGTCAAAAAATATTGTAAGAATAAAGAAAGAAGACACTGTTTATAAAGCTGCAAAGATTATGGATGAGAAATCAATCGGCTGTTTGCTGGTAGAAGAAAATGGAATAATAACTGAGAGGGATGTATTAAAGACTATAGCAAAAGGAAAGGATCCTTCAAAAACGCTTGTTAAGGAGGTTATGAGCCAAAACATAGTTAAAGCTGATGCTAACACGGACATAGAAGAAGCTGCAGGCATTTTAGAGAAAAATAAGATTAGAAGGCTGGTAATAACTGAAAACAATAAAATAGTTGGCATAGTTACAATAAGGGATATAAATAAAAATATGATGTATCTTTTGGCAAGAAGGATTATAAAAGGTTATGAACACGCTGACAGGCCAAGTTATGGTAAGCCTTAATTTCTAGTTTTATAGTGTTTAGAAAAAAAAAAAAGATTTTACTTTTTAAAATATTTTTCACAACAAGACGGGCAATAGATATATGATTTGTATTGAACTTTATCTTTTTTTAATTCAAATTTTTTTTTACACATCCTGCATGTCCTTAACTCTTTGTAAAATTTTTTCATTTTAGGTTAGTGATTTCAGATTCAATCGTCTGAAGCTCTTTTTTTAACTCATCCAGAAGTTTGTTATGCGCAAAATTAAGTTGATTATGCTGTTTGTCCCATTCTAAAGTATGAATCCTTGCTCTTAATTCAAATCTTCTTTCAGTTAAATCTTCTTTATCCATATTGTCACCTTATGACAGATTTTATAAAATATCTAATCAAGAACAAATACTAAGAAATGCCCTTTTATATTGGTAATTTATAATCATTAATAAATGTTTCCATTAAAAAAAAAAAAATGATAATAAAGTTTCATTAATAACTACTTGTATTCCTCTAGAATTTTCTTAATTTGTTCAGGACTTGGGTCAATTCTTTTATGAGTATAAGTTTCTCCTTTTTTTTCAAATAGATATCCTGGAAAAATTGTTGCTTCATATAATTTTGTTCCTTTTGGAACAAATATTTTAGGTCCTAATACAGACCTTCCATCTATATGAGTAGGATTATCTTTAGAAGAATCAACTGTAACCTGTAAACCCAGAGCACATTCTCTTAAATCAGCATAACGCCCAATTTCACAGAATGGAGATAAGTAAACATGGTCTAGTTTTGCGCCTTTTCTTACTGTTGCATATTTCTCAAGGTTAGAATAACGAATTTCAGTTTCATCTTCAATAACAGATTTTCTTCCTATAAATACATGCGGACCTATTTTTAATTTGCCTGCAGCAATACGCTCTCTTAATGTTTTTCCTTCTTCGTTTATTCTGTCTAGGGAATCTCTATGTACCCACACATTTTCTTTTTGATAGTGCTCATAATCCGTCCTTTCTAATACCTTGTAAATAGAAGGGAATTTTCCGGTTAATGCATCTGGAAATGTGTCTAAATAGTAGGTTATTGTACCAAAATCACCCCAAGCATCTATCGGTATAATATAAATAGGATATTTTTTTTCAATTAATCCTCTTAAGAGGCTACCAGCCATATCAAAATTTCCACTAGATTTTTTCCTTCCTTTAATAACCCATTGTTCTTTAGCTATCTTAGCTAACTCATCATTATTTAATACATAGCCTGCTGTATTTACAGGTACTCTCATTGAATTTAATTCTTCTGGATTACTTACTCCTAAAGCCTCCATAACTTGTAATTCGTCTTTAGGTTTTTCTACTAATCTGGTAACTCTGTAATCAGGGTCTGTGCTTACTAGACCATAGTTTTTTATTGTATCTCTTGGAGGCATTGAGACAGTCATAATAGAAACAACTGCGCCAAGGTCTCTGTGCTCTTTAATAATTTTTTGAAAGTCAAACTCAAAAAGATTGTCATTAGGAAGCCAAATGCTGTCTCCATTTAAATAATTTTTCTCTATATTTGTAAGTATTGCATCTCCACTTCCATTGTTTGTTTTGTCATCTGTTGGATCAGAATAATGTATACGTAAACCAAAACGGTTTCCATCTCCGAATCTGTCTGAAAGATGCACTCTATTTTCTAAATATTGAGTGATAATATAAACATCTAAAATGCCTGCGTCTTTAAATTCTTGGATTTGAAGCTCTGCTATTGGTATACCCATAATTCTCATAAGTCCTTTAGGCATCATAGATGTTGGAGAATAAAGATTAAGAGGTCTCAATCGTGCACCCATTCCTGCAGAGGTTTGTACTGCTGTTATTTTTCCTTCTAGCATGGTTAGGTAGGTGCTATTAGCATAATTTATAAATTTTTCTATTTTGTTACTACTTTATAATAAATTATTATTTTGTAAAAAATTTTTAAATAATAAAAAAAAAAAAATCAATATTAATAATTCAATAAAATTAAACAAATAAAAAAAAAA
Organism: uncultured Methanosarcinales archaeon; assembly: GCA_964467845.1. GTDB lineage: Archaea > Nanobdellota > Nanobdellia > Woesearchaeales > CAYXTQ01 > CAYXTQ01. The sequence continues at coordinate 6,015 of CAYXTQ010000007.1, forward strand.
TTAATAAAAAATTAATAAAAATCATTAGGTTCACAAAGAGTTTAGGCAAACAAAGTTTGTTTTAATGATGGAATTGCACAATTATTTTTTTTTTTTTAAAATTTTTATATTAATTAATAATAATAATAAAACAAAACATATTTATAATACAAACTTAAATCTTTTTTAAAAGGGGTGATTTTTTGAAAAAATTATTATCAATCTTATTGATATTTACCTTAATACAAATAGTTTTAGCTGTAAACTATCCAAAGCTAACTGATTTTGTTACAGATAACGCAAACATTATAGATGACAGTTATGAAACAAAAATTATTGAGTTAGCTAAAAAGATTGAACAGGAAACAACAGTAGAGGTTGCTGTTGTTACAATTAACTCTTTAGAAGGGTTAGACATTGAAACCTATGCTGTTGAATTATTCAAGGAAGCTGGAATTGGAAAAAAAGACATCAACAATGGATTATTAATGTTAATAGTTCCAGGTGAAAAAAAATACAGGATAGAAGTTGGTTATGGATTAGAATCAACAATACCTGATATCAGGGCTAGAGAAATTGGTGTTAATGTTTTAGTTCCAAACTTCAGAAATAATGAGTATGGAAAAGGAATTTATGATGCTTTAACTGCAATATATGGTTATGTAACAAACAACCAAGAAGTAATTTCAAAGTATAAATCAGTTTATGTTAAGGAAGATAATACTAAAAATATAATTGCTTTAATTATATTTTTTTTTTTAATTATATTTATAATTGCAATGATTCGTGCAAGAAAAAAAAATAGGAAAAATAAAAACAAGTTCTTCCCAATTTTTTGGCCCGGTTTTGGCGGCGGATTTAACAGGGGTAGTTTTAGCGGAGGCGGCTCTGGAGGCAGCTTTGGAGGATTTGGAGGAGGATTTTCAGGCGGTGGAGGATTCTCAGGAGGTTGGTAAAAATGCTTGAAATATTGAAAAAAATGAAAAATATTGTAGGAAAAAATTTAATTTCGGCTGTAAAATTTGGAAGCGAAGGTGAGCCAAATAATATTTTGTTTGTTTTTAAAAAAATAGATTTTTGTTTTTTAAATAAGATAAAGCCATTAATACAAAAAAATAAAGTTATTCCATTGATATTCACAAGGGAAGAGCTTTTTAACGGAGCAGATGTTTTTCCATTGGAATTTTTAGATATAAAATATCCTCATGAAACAATATACGGAGAGGAAATAATAGATAAAATAAAATTTAACAGAAAATACATTAGAACACAGATTGAGTTTGAGTTAAGGTCAAAGCTAATCCATTTAAGAGAAAACTATATAGGTATTAAGAAGGATAATGAACTAAAAAAAATATTAAATTCTGCTATACCAAGCTTAATGCCTCTTTTTTACGGATTATTAATCCTAAAAGGTACTAAACCTCCAACAGATCTTGATAGTTTGTTTAAATTAGTATCTGAGAAATATGATGTTAATCTTGATGTATTAAAGAATATTAAAGAAGGTAGAATTTCAAAGGATTATGCGAAAGATTTAATAGAATGTTTAGATAATTTAGTAAATATTGTGGATAAAATGAGGTGATATAAATGAAAAAAATAAAAACAGGTTTGTATATTTTAGGTGGAATTGCGCTGTTTGTTCTGATAGTAGTATTATGGTTTGTAGGAACATACAATAGTTTAGTAAGGTTAGATGAGGCTGCTAATGCCCAATGGGCAAATGTTGAAAGTTCTTATCAAAGAAGATTTGATTTAATTCCAAATTTAGTGGGGACTGTAAAAGGGGCTGCAGACTTTGAGAAGGGAACATATATAGCAGTAACAGAGGCAAGAACAAAATGGCTTAATGCCCAAAGCATTAATGAGAAAATAGTTGCTGCAGGTGAGGTGCAGTCTGCTTTAGCACGATTATTAGTAACTGTAGAAAACTATCCTCAGCTTAAAGCCACTCAAAATTTTGCAGATTTGCAGGCACAATTGGAAGGCACAGAGAACAGGATAAATGTTGAGAGAAACAGGTATAATGATGCTGTAAAGCAATACAACCAGAAGATAAGGTTTTTTCCAGCTAATATTGTAGCAGGAATGCTTGGTTTTGAGAAGAAAACATTATTCGAATCAGATACAGGTGCAGAAGAAGCTCCTAAAGTAAGTTTTTAATTATGAAGGTGTATATTGATTAAAAACCTTATTCAAACTCTTTTAAAAACTTGATTAACTCCTGGGCTTTTTCAAATTCCAGGAATTCTTTTTTTGTCATTGAAGGAATATGCTTTGGTTTTTTTTTTCTGAATATAACCAGATCATGGGCTTCTATTAACTTTGATAATGGATGCAAATCAGGATTTGTTTTATCTCCAACCTCTGTCAATATAATCTCTTTTTCTTTTTTTGCAATAACATTGAATGGAGCTTTTTTTACATCTGATGCATCAAAGCCAAGCTGAGTGTATTTTTTTGTTATATCTGTTTTAACATTGGTTTCTGGGGTTAGAGAAGAGTCAAATAGATTAATTTTATTGAAAACATCCCCACCAAATAAATCATAAAGCTTAAATGCTTTTTTTAATGTAATCTCCTGGTTGCCGGCTTCATATCTTACGATCATTCTAGAGCTAACGCCTATTTTTTTTGAAAGGGCATTTAAACTTAGGCCAAGCTGCTCTCTTTTTTGTTTGAGTTTATCTCCCCTTACAAAAGCTGTTAAACCTGCTTTGCTTCTGGAAATGAAAGGAAACTTATTTTCTATTGAATTTTTAAAGGTTTCAATATTTAAGGTGAAAATATTAAAACGGGAGTAAACCACATTATTTTCCAGATTTAAACCTGCTTTTTCTGCTATTATTATCGGAGAGGCATTTATATAGGAAGAGACTTTTTTCATCTCTTCAGTGTATTCCCTAGAAATTGCGTTGGCATCCTCCAATATTTTTAGAAGTAATATCGAGGATTCTTTTCTAGCCAGGATATCAAAGCACGTTCTTGTCAATGATTTAATTGTGAATCCTTTTTTTAATAAAAAAAAAACCACTTGTTCAAGTAATGTTTGTTTCATAAGGTTGTATAATTATCATTCATTTAATAATTTTTTGATAACATTTTTATACTACTTGTAATTCCTCGGCAACATAATGATTATTACAATTAGCGGCTCTGCTGGAAGCGGGAAGAGTGTAACAGGCAGGGAATTAGCCAGAAGATTAGGCTATAAACATTATTCTATTGGCGGATTTATGAGGGAGATGGCTGAAGAGAGGGATATTTCTTTATTAGAATTAAGCAGGCAGGCAGAAAAAGACAGGAGCATAGATGAGGAACTGGACCAGAGGCAAATTGATTTAGCAAAAAAGAAGGATAATTTTGTTATAGATTCCAGATTAGGGTTTCACTTTATCCCGAAATCTGTAAAGGTTTTTTTGGATGCTGATTTAAAGGTTAGAGCTGAAAGAGTGGTTGCAGACACTATAAGGAACGAGCATAATGTAAATGTTAAGACCGCTATGGAGAATATAAAAAAAAGGGAAGATTCAGAGAAAAAAAGATACAAAAAATATTACAACCTGAATTATTTGGATAAAAAAAAATATGATTTAGTTATTGATACAACTAATTTAACAATAGAGCAGACAGTTGGTAAGATAATCGAGTTTGTAAGGAAGAAATAAAAAAAAAAAAATATTGTTTAATTCTTGTCATATTAAATTCAATAAAAAAAAAAAATTATAAAACAAAAAAGTTTATAAACAAACAAGATAGAGTTGTTATAGGTGATAGATAATGGAAATCGTCTTAAAAAAAAAGCCTAGAAATCCCATTATTATTGAAGGTTTTCCTGGCTTTGGGCTTGTTGGAACAATAGCAACAGAATTCTTAATAGATCATCTTAAAACAGAGCAGATTGGCAAGATAATGTTTGACGATGCACCGCCAATAGCTGCGATACATGAAGGCAATATTGTAGAGCCTTTAGGTATTTTTTATAATAAACAATACAACATTGTTATATTGCATGCTGTAAATCCTGCTAATGGTATTGAATGGAAAGTAACAGAAGCATTAAATAGCATTGCAAAGAAGCTTAACGCAAAAGAGATTATAAGCTTGGAAGGTGTTGGCAGTGTGGAATCAGAGCCAACGCAGTCTAGAATTTTTTATTTTACCAGAGATAAAAAAAAAAAAGGGAAGTTTGAGAAGATAGGAATGAAGATGTTAAAAGAAGGAATTATAATGGGTGTTGCTGGTGCTGTATTGTTAAAAATAGAAAAAACGCCTGTTAGTTGTGTCTTTGTTGAGACACATACAAATTTGCCAGACAGCAAGGCTGCTGCTAAAATAATAGAAGCATTAGACAAGTATTTAGGGCTTAAGGTAGATTATAAGCCGTTGCTGCATCAGGCAGAGAAGTTTGAGGAAAAACTAAGAGGTTTGTTAGTAAAAAGCAAAGAGGCTGAAGAATTAAGTGAGAAAAAGAAGTTAAGTTATGTTGGTTGATTTCTTTATTTATTAGTAGTTACACAATAGAAAGGTTTAAATATAGGTTGTAGTTTTTAGTGGAAGAAAATGTTTTTGAATAATATTGTAAAAAATGCAGGAAACTATTTTAGAAAGAAAATTACTAATCCAAAGAAATCTGAAGGATTAATTTCTGATTTAGAAAAATTATTCAAAGATGATAAAATATCTGACGAAGTTAAGAATGATATTTATGGTATTATTAGAGAGGAGAGGTATAGCAAATTAGAGCATGTTTTGGATTATACAGAAGGTAAGATCAAAGAAGAGGATTACAGAACAGTATTTAACATTGTATTAGCAAGATACGCACAAAAATGGTTAACAAAGATTAATAATTTTGAAAAACTAAAAGAGTTAGCATTGCCAGAAGATATAAAAAAAGAGATAAGTAATTTAAAGAAAACAATAACAGGTTATATCAAAAAAGGATATTCAAACAAAGGTATTATAGATGCTCTTCATGAAATGGATAAACGTTTTATTGTAAAGATGGACGATAGAGAAAAGTACATAGCATGTAGACAAATGATAGATAATGCTAAGAGCTATGTTAAACAAATAAAATACCTAAAATAAGTCAACAGCTTTATTTTTATCCCAAACTTTTCTTGTTTTATCGTCGTGTTTTCTTATTAATAAGAATTTGTCTTTAATCGGTATTATGAATAAATGCTCTAATTTGCCTTTATCGTTCTTTAAAATAATGGATTCTTTGCCTTCTCTCACTATTTTATTAGTTCCAGGATTTAGGTAAGTATATCTTACATATTTGCCTTTTTCTACTAGAACTCTCACTTCTCTTTTACCTTGTTTGTTTACGGCAATAACCTCGTCAGGATATTTAGGCATATAACTTAGGTAGTTATATTGAGGATATAAATTTTTCTAAAATTGCTGATTCATTAAAATTTAATTGATATAAGGTTTATAAAGCTAAAAAATAAAGAAATTTTATGGTGCCTAATTGTGGAAAATGTTTTTTTATTGGTTTTTTAATTAAAAATTGATTTTATATTGTAACTCTCACTTTTTTTCTAAAAACCCAATAAATTTTTATTAATTTTAACTTGATTTTTATGAATTTTATAAAAATAATATTATAAAATATATTTAATAAAGCATATAATAAATAATATTTTATTTAAAGATTATAATAAAATATACTAAATAGATTATAATTAATTTAATAGATGTTATAAAATATATATTATTAAAAATACATTTTTAGATTAGAATATTTAGTTTTTGATTAAAAATTTTATTTTTTATCGTCGATATGTAAAAAAATTTTTAATTATAATTTTTTTTCAAAAAGTTTATATAGTTTAAAGGTCAAAGATTAAAATTAACAAAATAAATGGGGTGGTAAAATGAACTGGTTTGGAAAAATAGTAATGGCAATAGCAGTGATTATAGCAATAGTTGCGAGTTTTGTAAAGTTTTCGTACAGCAGTTTAATACTAGTGATTTTAGGACTATTAATAGGAGTTGTATTAGTGAAGTTAAAGGATTTACAGAGTTATGTAATGGCAACATTAGGATTAGCATTAGGAGCAACAGTTTTAACGTATTTTAGCGATATAGCAGTTATATTAGGAGAGTTCTTAACAGCAATATTCGGTAATTTGGTAGTAATAGTAAGCTCTGTAACATTAGCCCTTGTGTTAAGGTATCTAGCAAAGTACTTTTTTTCAAAATAAAAAATAAAATTTTTTTTTTTTTATTTTGTTTTATTAAACAAATAAGAATGATAGAGAATATAATTTCATTTTATTTAAAACACATACTCACTTTTTAATTCTTGCAAGACACTTTCAAATAACTTAATAGTGTTTATATAAGATTGTATTACTGATTCCTTTTTTAAGTCGATAGTTCCGTATACATAACTAACTAATTTCTTTAATCTTACTATATAATTTAATTCATAGATCCTTTCCTGTAAGAAAGACATAGCTATAAGCTTATCATAATGGTTTAATCCACTTAAGAATTTTTCAACATTCAAAAGTCCAAACTGTTGGTTAGAGTTCTTTATACCATAATCAAGCAAAGGGTTGAATTCTATTTTCTTTCCAAACAATAAAGTGCTTTTTTGCATTTTTTATATGAGAATTTATTCAAATATATAAATTTTTTTATTTTACTTACTTTATAGTAGTTACATATAGAAAGAGTTATATGCAGGTGGAGCTATGTTGATTGGTAGCGGTGATTTCAAAAAGAAGGAAGAAGAAAAATGGCTTAGATCAAAAGGAACTCATTAGTCTTTCTTTTTATTAAAATTTATAAATACAAGGATAATCATAGCTTAATTGATTAAGATGTATGATAAATATCAAAAAATAAATGAGTTTGATTTCTTTCTGGAAGGTTTAGTGGTTAAGTTAATTCAAGATACGGATGTGCTTGCTTTTTTAAAAAATAGTAAAGAATTGCTTAGTCAGTACCCTCTTAGGGAGAATATAGTCTTACTATGGGGGACTTACAAGATAGTTTATGAAAGATACTATCAGGGATTAAGTAAGGGTGAGGTAGGGCTTTTGGAGAAGGGAATTTGTGATTTAGAATTTACTTTGGGCAACATGGAATCACAACGAACGAATAAATCAAATTTATCTCACTAGACTATGATATTTATTTTGTTCGTCTAAGACGTATTATCTGAATTCTAAAGGAAAAATTTATATACTTATTCCAATAAGGGTATAAGGTTGTTATGGTAAGGGTTCCCTTACTGGAATGTTTTAATCATTAAAATTTTAAGGTTTTAAGGCTTATGACTAAAAAAAAAGAGGAAAACCAGGAAAAAGTTGGGATTTATGTCAGGGTTTCAACTGAAGAACAGGCAAAAGAAGGCATATCTCTTGATGCTCAAATTGAAAGATGCAAAGCATTTTGTAAATCACGTGATTGGAAGGTTTTTAGGATTTATACAGATGCTGGTTTCTCAGCAGGAACTTTACAAAGGCCAGCATTAAAGAATTTGCTTGAAGATATTAATGCAAAAAAGATAAACATATTGTTAGTTTACAAGTTTGACAGGTTTTCAAGAAAATTGAAAGATCTTCTTCATCTTCTTGAAGAATTTAAGGAAAAGGGCGTTAACTTCTCTTCTGTAACCGAACAGATAGATACAACTACTGCCATGGGCGAGGCTTTTTTTCAGATTACGGGCGTATTTGCGCAGCTTGAAAGAGGAATGGTAAAAGAAAGAGTTGAATTAGCTTTTGATAAAAAAATTAATGATGGAGAAGCATTGCATAGGGCTCCTTTAGGTTATATGTACAGGAACAAAAAGCTAGTTATTGATCCTGAAAATGAAGGTAAAGTCAAAGAGATATTTGAGATGTGGGCTTCTGGAATTCATTATAAGGGGGTAAGTGATAAATTCGGAATTCCTGTTTCAACACTCTATGAAATTGTAAAAAACCCAATTTATATCGGAAAAATAAGGTATAGGGGCAAGTTATACAAGGCAGCACATAAACCAATAATTGGCCAAGAATTGTTTGATAAGGTGCAGACAAAAAACTAATTTTTTTTTTTAAAAAATTCAATTTCTATTTATTTTCTATATTGAAATTAATTTCAAAACCTATATCTAAAACTTTTAAGCGATGATTAAAATGTTTAATAGTAAAAAATCAATAAAACGAAACAAGGGGGTAGGGAACGTAACGAATGATTTAAAGTATAGTGTGCTGTATTCCCCCTATTTTATTTAATTAATCATTGATTAAATTATCGTCAAATAAAAATTCAATAAAAAAAAAAAAAATTAAATTGTTTGCAATGTTTTTTGTTCTATTCTTACTATATTTGATTTTGCTTGTGCTCTTTTGAAGTCGGAATCCAGCTTTAAATGTGCTTTACCGTCGATAAATGTTTTAATTATTGGAATTCCTTTGCCAATCATATTCATTATGTAGTTGCCAACTAATGTTTCTGAAAGCATTAGTTTACGGGCAATCTCTGTATAGGTTACACCTCTGCTCTGGTCATCTAGAGTGTATAGAACTAAAAATACCTCTTTTTCCTTATTTGTCAGTTCCTGAATCTCAAAAATAGGTTCTTTTTCTATTGTAAAGTTAGAATGCTCCTGAAGAAATAGCTGAATTTGATCTAATCTTGCAGAAAGCTTGTCTATTTTTTGGTCAAGTTCATTAAGATATTCATAATTTGACTGGATTTCATTTGTGTTTTCATTAATTGCAGTTAAATGATCCTCAAGTTCCTCTTTTATTTCTTTTATAATAGCTCTAAAGTCAATATTTGTAAATTTAGATAGTGGTACCTCTTTTTCTTTTTGAATGCTAATCACCCCTCAAAAATTTCAGAGAGAGGTTATTTAAATAGATTTCTGTTTTTGAAAGAATATAATCCAAGTATTGCAAATAATTTTATCGTCGAGAAATCTGCAAAGTCTTATACTGGTATAGCTTTTCCTTGTTTTTCCTTATTACCCCAATAGAATCTTCAGTTTCTACTTCTTCCAGGATCCTATAGAATGAGCTTTTTGAGCATAAACCTTGTTCTTCTACTACTATTTCCCTTAATTGCAAGGCAGATACTTTTTCATATTTTCTTATTAAAGACATTAAAAAGTTCTTTATATAGTCCTTTGAGTGCTTTGTAATCCTTTTAATAAGCTTCTCTTTTATGCTTAATTTAGAGGGAATTCTCTCAATACGGGAGTGTAAATACTCTACCTTTGTTTTTATAGGCTGCTGGGAAAGTCTTAATTCTTCTACTTTGGCGTTTAATTCCTTTATTCTATTCAAAATAGGTTCATATGAATAGTAGGCCTCTAGTATCTTTTTGAGCTCTTCTGGAGAACGAGGCATATATTTTAGCTGTAATTCCAAGTGACGAATAGAGGCTTCTTGCTGCTGATTATTATGCTGTATATCTGCTATAACTCTTTGCTGTTCTTCAATAACTGATTGCTGGTGCTGGTTTAATTTTTGGAAGTAATTAATCCATTGAAAGATCATGCCTGTGTCTCTTTTTACATTATTGAAAGAAGCTTGTAGCAGGCCATGTAAGTGTGAAAGTCCTGTATCAATTTCTTTTTTTTTTTTTTTTATGAAAAACATATCTTAATAAAGAAATTAAAGAAAGTATATAAATTTTATGATTTTTTGGGAATATTTTGGGAATATCATAGGACTATGTTGGGAATAAAATAAGAATATCTTTCGATTATAAAATATTTTTGAATGGGAATAAAATGGGAACATCTCAGTATAATCCTGGGAATAAGTTAGGAAGGGTATTTTAGTTTTTAATTTTTGTAAAATTTTTAGTAAAGTTTTTATAGTTGGTTTATTTGATTGTAAATTAATTATAAGAATCATAATAAAAATTAATTTTAAAAAAAAAAAAAAGATCAATTAAAGATGAGAAAGAAAGTGTCCAAATCGGGTCTTGCAATCATACTAAGTAGGTTAGAGGGGTTTAAGGAGCCTGAGGTGGGGGCTGAGCAGTATATAGCAGACCCGGAAATAGCTGCTGAAGTGCTTTGGAATCTGGCATTTTTGGATAAAATAGAGGAAAAAGTGAGTGTTGACCTTGGCTGTGGAACTGCTATATTGGGCTTAGGAATGCTTATTTTTGGGGCTAAAAAGGTATATTTTGTGGAGATTGATAATAAGGCATTGGAAATAGCTAAAAATAACTATAAAATGCTAAAAAGTGAGAGTTTAATAAAGGGGGAAGGAGTATTTATACATGCAAGTATTGATGATTTTAACAGGAAAGTTGACCTTGTAGTACAAAACCCGCCTTTTGGGACAAAGATAAGGCATACAGATAAGAGGTTTTTAGAGCAAGCTATAAAAATAAGCCCAATTGTATACAGTTTTCATAAAAGTGAGAGTAAAGGCTTTATAGAGGCTTTTTGCAAGGATAGGGGCTTTAATATAACCCATAAGTGGGATTTTAACTGGCCTTTAAAGCAAACTTTAAAATTCCATAGAAAAAGGATTTACAGGATAAAAGTGAGTTGTTTTAGGTTAGAAACAAAAAACTATATAAATAAGTGATTAATCCTTAGAGTGAGGTGTTTCTAATGGAGTTAAAGGTCATAGAGGATAAAAAAGACATATTAGTATTTGAGTTAACAAAAATGAGTCATGGTTTTTGTAATATTCTAAAGGATCAGTTATGGAAAGACAGCCATGTTAAGGTTGCTGCTTACAGGGTAGATCATCCTTTAATTGGTATTCCCACTTTTATCGTCGAGACTGATGGAAACAAAACACCTAAGAATGTTTTGCTTGATGCTGTGAAAAGGTTAGATAGTATAGCGGATAAACTAAAAAAAGATCTTAGTAAGGAATTAAAATAAAAAAATGTTAAGCCAAGAAGAGGGCAAGGAACTCTTGAGATTGGCACGAGATTCTATAAAGAGTTTTTTTGAAAGTAAAGACGTAAGAGTTAAAGAAGAGATTATGAAACGGTTTTCTGAGAAACAAGGGGTGTTTGTAACATTAACTATAGATGGAGATTTAAGAGGCTGCATTGGTTATCCTGAGCCGATATTTCCATTGTATGAGGCAGTAATAAACTCTGCAAGAAGCGCTGCTTTTTCTGATCCAAGGTTTAGTCCGTTAACAAAAGAGGAGTTTAAGGATGTACATTTAGAGATTAGTGTTTTGACAGTTCCAGAGTTGATTAAAGCAAAACCAGATGATTATGTAAAGAAGATTAAAGTTGGGGAAGATGGATTAATTGTTAGAAGTGCTTATGGTTCTGGGTTGTTATTGCCACAGGTAGCAATAGAGTATAAATGGGATGCAAAGCAGTTTCTAGAGCACACTTGCGAAAAGGCTGGTTTAAACAAGAATAGTTGGAAAGAAAAAAGTATACTGGTATATAAGTTCCAAGCACAGATTTTTGAGGAAGGCTAATTCTTTAGAATTTTAAGGATATAGAGGCTATAAAAACAGAAAAATATATAAATCTGTAGTGCCTATATTCTTTTTGAATTAGTTTTCATCAATTTTTAAATCCAATTAATATATCTTAATGATTTAAAATGATTTCAAACATTAATTCAAAGGTACATGGACTAGAGAAGGGTCTAAATTTTCTTAGTTCTAAATATAAACGAAACTATAAAGGTATGATTCATGATGAAGTAAGGGATTCTTTTATTAAAAACTTAGAAAGTATAAAAGAAGGTTTAGAATTTGTAGAAAAAGAACTAAGAGTGGTTGGAGGGACTATTGATATTGTTGCAAAGAATAAGAATAATGAAGAATTTTGTTTCATAGAAGTAAAGACAGGATTATCAAGATATTATACTAAAAGTAATAAAGAAAATGCAAAGCAGTTATTGAAGCAAAAGGAAGGTCTTGAACATACGGTTTCTATTTTTACAAATAAAAAAGTAAATATTAAACTTATACTTGTTGAATATATGAGAGACACAAAGAAAGTGGTAGTAACCTCTTTTAATGACTCGGGAAAAATAGAAAATACAAAAGAATTTATTTTGAAGGATGATTAATTTGGCTTTCATTAGAGTTAAGAGATTTAAAAGAAAGGACGGCAGTAGGGTGGAATATGCTTATATTGTAGAGAATAGGAGAAATAGGAAAAAGAAGAAGGTTAAGCAGAAGTTCAGGAAATATTTAGGGAGAGTGTATAGACCTAATAAATTGAATAATATGGATTTCTATGAATTTCATAGTATATATGATGTCCAGAAGTATATTAAGGACACAAGTAAAGAAAAGATGATCAATGATTTGTTGGAATTTGAGTTGTGTAACTATGGATTTAAAGGAGAAAATGGTGTGTTGAGGAGGGATAATTGTTTTGTTAATATAAAAGAAAGGAGAGTTTATAATGAAAAAGATAATAATGTTGCATTAGCACTTAATAACGGGCTTTTGACTAGTTATGCTATTGAAGACTTATTGAATTTCAAAGCTTCATTTAGTGATGAGGAAACGGGCTATAAATTAGCAAAAGCATTTGTTGAAGCTGGAATAAAAGTTCCAAAAGAGGTGTTTGTTGGAATTTTTGAGAAAATAAATTCGTAAGTTTTTTAAAGAAAGAATTTTCACTTATTGTAAAATGAGGGGTAGTAATAGTAAAATTCCAAGACATATAGGAATTATCCTAGATGGAAATAGAAGATTCAGCAAAAGATTAATGATGAAGCCCTGGAAAGGCCATGAATGGGGTGCTAAAAAGGTTGAGGATTTATTGGAATGGTGCAAAGAGTTTGATATAAAGCAGTTAACATTATATGCTTTTTCTATAGAGAATTTTAACAGGCCTAAGGAAGAATTTAATTATTTAATGAATTTATTCAGGAATGAGTTTAAAAGACTTAAGGATGACAAAAGGATTCATGAGAATAAGATAAGGATTAATATTATTGGAAGGATATGGATGTTTCCAAAGGATGTTCAGGAAAGTATGAAGGAGATTATGGAGAAAACTAAAAAATATAATAATTATGTAATAAATTTTGCAATGGCTTATGGAGGTAGAAGCGAGGTAGTTGATGCTACCAAAAGAATAGTTGAAATGGTTAAGAATGGTAAATTGAATGTTGATGATATAAATGAAGAAGTGTTTTCTAAGAATTTGTATTTTAATGATGAGCCTGATTTAATAATAAGAACTGGTGGGGAGAAAAGAACAAGTAATTTTTTGATATATCAGGGAGCTTATTCTGAATGGATTTTCCTGGATAAAATGTGGCCTGAGTTTGAGAAAGAGGATTTGAAAAAGGCCATATTAGAGTATGGTGAAAGGGAGAGAAAGTTTGGAAGGTAAGTTTTGAATTCTATTAATAGAAAAATATATATACTATTTTAAAGTAGCAAACAATTATGGGGTTAATTGAAGCTGGACTTTATGGTGGTTTTAGTTTATTGAATTATTATATTAGTAGAAAATACTTTAAAAATATGTCAACAACTGAGAAGGTTGGAATAGGAACTGCTACTGCTATGGGAATTGATTCAATAATAACTCCTGCAATAAAGGGTGGAAGGAGTTTACATGAAATTTTAGGATTAGCTCCTTTGGGGCCTGTAGGAGATGGAATAAAGCTTGGAGAACAAATTTTCGCTTATGGTGGACAGTTTTACCATTGGATTAGAAATATGATGTTAGCTAGAAAAGCGAAGAAAGAGTTAAAATAATTCTAAAATTGTTTGATTTTCTCAATCACTTCCATCACAACATAATTAGGAGTAGAAGCTCCTGCTGTTATTCCAACATTGTTAATTCCTTTGAACCATTGTTTTTTAAGGTCAGAAGCTGATTCTATATGTTTTGTTTGGGTTATTGTAGAGCAAAGCTTTGCCAGCTGTTTTGTATTTGCTGAGTTAAAGCCACCAATTACAATCATTAAGTCTGAGTAACGGGCAAGGTTAATGGCTGCTAATTGGCGTTCAGCAGTTGCATTGCATATTGTATCAAATACTTTTAATTCCTGGCTTTTTTTTTCTAATTCTTTTGCTATAGACTGGACTTTAGCTTTAGACTGGGTTGTTTGTGATATAACACTTATTTTTCTATAGTTTTTTAGTTTTTTAACCTCAT
>CAYXTQ010000008.1:0-17153 GCA_964467845.1 uncultured Methanosarcinales archaeon
ACAACATTTCCGCAACCATTGCAAACATATTTCACATATTTCGCATTTCCGCTATATATTATTTCTTTTTTTATTAATCTTCCTTTGCAAATCTTACAGTCCATGTTCTCACCTTTAAATTATTTGGAAACAGCCTTAAAATATTCCTTTACTCTGCTTTTAATAGATTCAATCAAAAATTTTTCTATTTTCTCTTCATATATCTCTAATAAAGATGCTTTTTCATTAATCCTATAATTATTTGCTATCTTTTCTATTAAGAACAAATCCCTTAATCTTTTAAGTTGTCTTCTAATGTTAGAAGAGGCTATTCCTAATAAAGCTAGTTTCTTTTTTTTCCTAAATTTAACAACCAAATCCTTTACTTGCTCTGAACTTAAGTTTTTTTTTTTATTTTTCAGCATTACATAAAGAACATCTACAACTACATCTCTAGAATCACCTGGCTGCAATAAGCCAATGCTTAAGCATAATTTTCTAACCAATTCCCTGTCAGATAGATTATCCGGCTTTTCATATCTCCTTAAAGTTATCTCAGCCAATGGTGTATCCTTTGAAATAGTTTTAGCCATGATTAAAACTTTTAAGAATTAATAACTATAAATAGCTTTTGTTTTTAATTTATTTATTAAATAGTAGTAACAAAATCGAAAGATTTAAATACTTTACATTATTACCTGATATTACAATGTTAAATGACTTACAAAGAACTGATTTAATAAGAGCAATGGCTGGAGATATGGATCATATAATCAGTGATCTTATTAAAAAATATCAAACTGCTGATAATAATAAGGAAAGGGAAAGACTAAAAAAAATAATAGAATCAGATATTGAAAAACTTAGTAAAGAAGTTGGACCTCCTGTAGCTAATTACTACATGGATTTATATAATAACTCTTAATTCTTATCAAAAAACAACTCAAACTCCTTTTCCTTAACCTTTTCTTTGCTTGTAAACTGATGTTTTCTGCTTGGATTTATTTTTTCAATCTTTAATAAGGAAGCTCCAACCTTTTCTTTTATCTGTTCTTTAAATTTATCCAGCATTTCCTTTAACTCTTCATCTGTTTTAATAAACAAACTTATTTTATCCTGCTTCTTTAAGCCTGCTTTCTTCCTTAACTGCTGTAATCTGCGCATAACCTCTCTTGAAAAACCTTCTGCTTCCAGTTCAGGAGTTAATTCTCTATTCAAATAAATAAAACCTTGTTTAAATTCTGCCTCTTCATATGGCAATGGAACATCTCTTTTTATTATTAAATGCTCTTTCACAATAGAAACCTTTTCTCCATTAACATTTATTTCATACTTTCCTTCTTTCTCTAAATGTTTTAAAATAGTTTCAGGGCTGTCAGTACTAAGCCTTGCTATTATCTTGGGTGTTAAATCTTTAAAATCAGGGCTTATCTGTTTGTAATCTGCTTTAACACTTTCCTTTATTCCGGGCATTGTTTCCTGTACCTTTATTTCCTTAATATTGGCCTGTACTTTGATTATATCTTCAAACTTCTCTATTGCTTTAACAGCTTTTTCATTCTTGGTTACAATAATTGCCTCTTTTAAAGGCCATCTTACTCCTAACTGGATTTTTTCCCTTGCAGCCAAGATTGATTGTAATATATGCTCAACAATACCCATATTAATCTCTAAGTCATTATCAATACCCCCTTCATCATACTTTGGCCATTTATAAAAATGAATGCTTTCCTCTTTTAGCTTAAACTCTTTTCTTAGGTTTTGATAAATATGTTCTGTTATGAAAGGTGCAATTGGAGCAAAAAGCTTTAACGCTTCAAATAAAACATTGTAAACAGTGTATAATACAGTTTCTTTCTCTTTTTTAGTGCCTAATGAAGCCTTATCCCTAATCAACTGGATATATGTTCTGCTAAGCTCTAAAAACAATTCTTCTATAATCAATGGAATTTCATCCAATTTATATTCATCAAATAATTTTGTTGCCTTCCTTATTGTGCTGTTTAACCTGCTTAAAATATATTTTTCCTCAAGAGAAAATTTGCTTACTTTAATTTTAACTGGATTAACCTTTAAACTATTGGCTAAATCTATTTCAAATTTATGCAAATTCCAAAGAATTGTTAAATTTCTATGTTTTATCTTCATATCCTCAAAATTATAATTAATGTCTATTCCAGGCTTTGCACCACTTATCATATAATACCTTAAAGTGTCTGCTCCGTATTTGTCAATAACTTCATAAGGAGAAATTATGTTTCCCAATGATTTTGACATCTTTCTTCCTTGGCTATCTTGCACAAAACCATGCATATAAACTGCTTTATAAGAAGGCTTTTCCATGCTTACCATTGAAGCAACAAACAAAAGATTAAACCATCCTCTAATTTGATCCTTGCCTTCTAAAATAAAATCAGCAGGCCACAATTTCTTAAATAAATCTTCTTTTTGCGGGTAATCCAAACAAGTCCATGATGTGGTTCCTGCATCAATCCATACATCTAATATATCAGGAATTCTACGCTTTACACCACCACATTTACATTTTATAGTAACTTCATCAATATAGGGCTTGTGTAAGTCATCCGGTACTTTACCTACTAATTTTTTTAATTCTTTTACACTGCCAACAACAACATAATCCTTGCATTTATTGCATCTCCAGATTGGAACTGCAGTTCCCCAATATCTTTGCCTAGTAATGCCGTTATCTCTTAAATTATCCAACCAAGAATCAAACTGCCTGTTGCCTGCCCAGTCTGGCTGCCAAAATATTTTTTTGTTAAGTTCTCTCATCTGTTCTTTCAGATCTTCAACTTTAAAGAACCATTGCTTTGTTGTTCTAAAAATGACAGGACTTTTGCATCTCCAGCAATGGGCATATTCGTGCTCTATCATAGTTGTTGCTATTAATTTTTTTTTTTCCCTTAGCTCTTGAACAAACTTATCGTCATCCTTTTTCGCTATTAACCCAGAAAATTTGCCCATATTTTCAGGAAAAACTCCAAACTGGTCCAAATTATTAAAAGGCGGAATTTTTTCTCTATGGCCAACTTCAAAATCCTCTGGACCACAGCCAGGAGCGCAATGTACTAACCCGGAACCTGCTGAAGTGTCAACATATTCTTTAGATAAAACAACAGAATGAACTTTTGGATGTTTTTTTGCTAAATCATCATAAACCTCTTTTAGAATATCATAAAATGGGTGCTCATATTGTAATCCTTTTAGTTTTGTTCCTTTAAATTCCTCAAGTATTGTAAATTTTTTATCAGCAACACCCTGTACTAAAGAGCCTGCTAATGCTTTTGCTACAATCCACACTTCATCTTCCACTTTTGCCCTTACGTAATCTAATTCAGGATTTACCATTACAGCTAAATTATAAGGAATTGTCCAAGGAGTAGTTGTCCAGATTATTAAATATTCATTTTTTTTATTTTTAACCTTAAATTTGACAAATATGCTTATGTCTTTAACATTTTTATACTCAAGCTCATGCTTTGCCAAAGCAGTTGCACACTTCTGACACCACTGCATTGAAAGCCTTCCTTCATACAGCCTTTTGTTCTCATGAGCTTTCTTAACTAACCACCATTCACCTTCCATAAATTCATTTTTAATGCTTTGATAAGCATTTTCAAAATCCATCCATACACCTAATCTTCTAAAGTCTTGGTTCATATAGTTCATATTTTCTATAGAAAACTTCTTACACTCTTCAATAAACTTCTGTACGCCAAATTTTGGAATCTCGTCTTTATGTTTTAATTTAAACTTTGCCTGTACCTTTAACTCTGTTGGCAAGCCATGCATATCGTAACCAGCCCTATCCCAAACATTAAGGCCTTGCATTCTCTTGTATCTTAGAACCATGTCTTTCAAAGCCTTATTCCAGGCAATACCTAAATGAATCTTGCCAGAAGTATAAGGAGGCCCGTCTAAGAAATAATAGTCTTTGCCTTTAGCTTTAGACTTAGCTTTATTATAAACATTATTTTTCTCCCAAAACTCTAAAATAAAAGGCTCTATTTTGTGTGGATCATAGTTTGTTATCATTTTTAATATCAATATTTTAATTAATCATTAGTCATTATATTAAAATCTTCACCTTTATTTGTGCACTATTTTGAGTTTTTTTTTTTTTTGTTTTTTATTATTTTTAAAAATTTTTCAATGATTTTAAATTTAAAAATAAAAAATATTGGTTCAATTTCATAGTTAAGACAAACTCAGTTTGACTTATTCTGTTTCTGAATTTAATATTGATTTTTTTTTTTATTGATTTATTATTGTTTTTTTGTTTTGATTTAAATATATTTCTATCAAGCTTGTAATATTCTGGGCCTAGAAACTATAAACCCAGAGATTAAGCTATAATAATGATAGAAATTCTCATAATGCCGATATTAATTAAAAATGGCATTTTAAGTTAGAAATAAGGATTTAATATTTAAAACTTATTATTTCAACACTTCACCGCAATTCAAGCAAACATGAGCTCCTAATTTTTGATTATACTTTGTGTTTACTCCATAGTCTATCACAATCTTGCATTTAGGGCATCGTGGCTCTAAATACTGCATTGAATCAAAGAAATTTAACTCAGGCATCTTTACTATATTCTATCTTATACTTAGAACTTTATAAACTTTTCGTAAAAATTTTATTTTAAACGAGGCAGTAGTTCATTAAAGCCTCCTATTGATAAATCTGGAGCAAGTTCTTTTAGCATCTTGTTTATTTCTGCATTTGGAACTCTTAATTGTTCAAAGCTATAACCTTGTTTGGTCATATAAGAAACAGGAGTTTCATTCTTATATTTTCCCATCAACAATCGGACTGCTGTTCCTATATCAGCCCTATGAGCTGCTAAAACATCTTCTAATCTGTCACCAACAGAAATAGTCTGCTTAGGATCTAAATCCATTTTTTCTATTGCCTGTTCAAATAATTTTGGACTCGGTTTTTTAATACCTTCTTCATCAGATATGAAAACATAATCATCAATTATCCTAGAATCTTTGCCTTTTAAAGAAAAATATCTTAACAAATCAAGTCTTACTAATTTTTCCCATTGTTTATCTTCCCTACCATTTGAAACTATACCTAATTTATAACCCCCCTCAGTTGCATAATCTAATAACTCAACTAATCCTTCTCTTTTTTGTATCAATGAAAATTTTGTGTTGTGATATGCAGTCCTTCCTGCTTGTATTATTCTCTGATTGTCAGGACTAATACCATAAGACATGCATAACAGGTTAAAATGATTCAGAGCATTTGAGTCCGGCTTTCTAATTTCAATTAATTTGCCTAAAGCCTCATCACTGGATTTTGCAGGCAATCCTGCTTCAATCATCGCCTTGACTGCACACTTTAAAGCATTTGGAAGATAATCATTTACTGAATAAAGAGTATCGTCTATATCCAAAATTAATCCTTTGTTTGACCCCATTTTACAATATATACTACAAAATAGATATTTAAACCTTTTGAAAAATTAATCAAAAAAACTTTCCTAACTTCTCCTGGCCTTTTTTCTCAGTTAAATCTGATTTATGATAACCAAGTACACTGAATATGGGTTCTACAGCAGGAATAATTTGATTATTAACATAATAAATTGGATCATAATCTTCTTGTTTAGCTTCATTAGGCAACATTGCCCTCTCCCTTATCAACCCCTTTCCTTTTGTTACAATATATTTTATTACAGTTCCTGGAGCAATTTTCAATCCTTTGTCCCTTAATTTTTTAGCAACTGCAACGTGCGGCCCAATAGAGTCATAATCTCCAATCTCTTTTTGAAGCTGTGTATGGATTATAACCTTATCTAACGGAACCTTATGATTCCTCAAGTTGTCTATAATATTTTTAACATAAGCTAATGCTTTCTCTTTATTGTTTTCTTTTAAAACAATATTAAGAACTTCTTCCTGCACTTCTTTAGCGATTGTACTCCAATTCCTCCTTACAGATTCAAAGCCCCTGATCTTTATAGTTCCTGCGTCAGAAAGTAATGCATATTTTTTTTTTGCTCCATAACCTGTCTCTTTTGCTGAAACAAATATTCCTGTCGGATAAAATCCTTCATACTCTAATTCCATTAACCCTGGTAATTCGACATTAATTGACTCTGCAAACTTTTTTACATCCTTTTCTTTCCTGCCCCCTGTTAAGAGGAATACGCTGTCAGTATCACTGTATAAAACCTCAAACCCAGAATTCTTAGCTTTATCAATGACCTTATGAATATAATACCGGCCCCATGCTGTTACACTTTTAGCGCATTCTATTGAGTACCATCTTGCTGCAAAAAATCCTAAATAACCATAAAATGAATTTGCCATAAGCTTTAATGATTGTTCACGTGCATTTAAAAAAACAGAAGCTTCTTTTTCCTTAATCATCTCCTTAATCCTCATCCTTCTTGTAATAAGGTCTTCTATTATTGCAGGAATAAACCCTTTCTTTTTTTTGCAGAACCAGAACTTTTCTTTCCCTTCTGCAGGAGTTGCCTCTGCCTTGCCTTCACAGCATCTGCAGTTTAAAGTTTCCAAGGAAATGTTATGAGAGCTTATTATAGTTGGATACAAACTTCTGTAATCAAAAACAACAATGTTTTTGTAAAAACCCGGCTTTGGCTCATAAACAAAAGCTCCCTTATAGGTCTGCATCCTCCTATTCTTTATGTCATCATGACCAGGCCTGTTTAATATAATCTCATTAAAATTTTTTGTTTGTTTAATTAAGTACCATTCCACTAATTGTGAAAAGCCCATCCTGTTTATATCATAAATAGGCAATCCTACAATTTTAACTAACTCAATAATATTAGGCAATAATTTTTCTGCTAATTTAAAAGTTAAATAAGAATCATGCAGGTTATATTTACAAAACTCTTCTAATTGTTCTGGATGGTTGTCCCATACCTCAGATAGATTATCAAGGTTAACATCTTCTTTTTTTTCATTTAGAAGTTCTTCTGCAACTGAGTTAAGATCATAAGTATCTGTTTCCAATCCAGAACTCATAGTCTTAATTATAAACTTAAATATGTCTAGATGATTTATGCCTGTAATCTGAGTTACTTCTGCTCTTTTATGTACATTTATTTCAGAATAATCTAAACATATATCTAATTTTATTTTATATTTTTTAGCTCTTGCATCAATATAAGGAAAATCAAAACCATCTGAAAAATAGCCAGTTAAAATATCCGGCTTGTACTGGTCTATAATCTCCTTAAATCTTTCTATTAGCTCTGCCTCTCCATCAACAAATTCTATGTAATCTTCCTTAGTTTTAAATCTCTTCCATGTTACAACCTTTTTAAACCTCTCGCCATAAAAACCTATCATAATTACAGGATTTTTTTCTGGCTCCATTGTTTTGCCTAATGGATTGTATGTTTCAATATCAAATGATAGTATTCTTGGCTTGTTAAGGCTGTCATCACTAAATTGTTTAACAGAAGTGGATTTTAGTATAGGAACTCTGCTTCTTTGAGTTATAAAATCACCCTCTGCCTCTGCTAAAGTCATCGGGGTTATTCCCTTGTCCACCAAATATCTTCTTGAAAAAAGAATATCATACTCATGTATGCTTTCAATAGTCTCCCATTCCTTTATTGTATCTCTTATGACAGGAACATCTCCGGGAAGTTTTGTATAAACCTTTATAGCCTCAACCTCTTTTCCAAGATTTTTTTTTTGTATGATTTCTGTTCTTGTAACCTCTGCTGTGCCTTCTCTTACCTCAACCTTTATTTTCTCTAATTTTTCTTTTAAAGCTGCACCTTTCTTTGGAATTACAATAAAATAAGGCTCAAAACTATCATCTATAACGCAAATCTGCTTTCCAGCAGTTGTTTTTCCATACAGATAAATTATTGGTTTATCATCTACTACTTTGTATGTTATATCCAAGGGAAAAAACTGTATTTTTTCTGGCATAATTTAGAAGTAATAAATTTAGTTATTTAAAGGTATCGAAAATGCTTTTTTTGCATTTTCGGGACCTTTAAACTTAGAAATCTTCGATTTCTCTCGTTTAAAGGTTGCTATAAATTACATCCTCTCAGGAGCTTCTATTCCAAGTAAATTTAAACCTATTTTTAGAACTTGTTTTACAGCCATAATTAAATGCAGCCTTGCTTCTTTAATTCCTTTCTCTGCTTTGATTACAGGTAATTTTGTATAGAATGAGTTAAATGCCTGTGCTAATTCCATTAAGTAGTTTGCTATTGTTGAAGGTTTATAAGAGTTTGCAGTTTCTTCTATTTTTTCCGGAAATTGTGAAAGCAACGTAACAAGTTTGAGTTCTAGTTCATCTTTTAACAAGCTGTAATCAGCTTTTTTATCAACACTTGCTTTCTCTAAAATAGAGCAAATCCTTGTATGAGCATACTGAACATATGGCCCTGTTTCACCCTCAAACTTTATACTTTCATCAGGATTGTAAGTCATATCCTTCATAGGGTCGTGCTTTATGATGTAAAATTTTATAGCTCCTAAACCAATTTGCAAAGCTCTCTTTTCTATTTCTTTTTCAGGCAAACCCTTATGCCTCTCTAAAACCTCTTTTCTTGCTAAATTAATCATCTCATCCATTAAGTCATCAGCATCCACAACTTTGCCTTCTCTGCTTTTCATCTTTCCTTCAGGTAAATATATCATTCCGTAACTTAGATGATAGCAGTCTTTAGCCCATTTATAGCCAAATAATTCAAGAATTTTAAACAATGCCTTAAAGTGATAATTTTGTTCTGATGCAACAACATAAATTAATTTATCTAATTTATATTCTTCATGCCTTAAAACTGCCAAATAAATGTCTTGTGTTATATATATAGAAGTTCCATCAGCTCTGATTAATATTTTTTCACCCAAACCATAATCACTCAAATCGATATAAATTGCTCCTTCATCATTTTTCTTTGCTATGCCTTTCTTTAAAGCATCCAAAATAATCTTCTTTCCTTCCTTGTAAAGTTCGCTTTCATAATATACTTTGTCAAACTCTATTCCAAGCCTTTTGTAAGTTTCATCAAACCCTTCTATAACCCAGGAATTCATCTTTTTCCAAAGCTCAATAACCTTTTTATCACCTTTTTCCCATGCTACCAATAAATCATGAGCTTCTTTTTCTAAATTATGATCTTCTGCTAATTTTTTATTATACAAAACATAAAAATCTCCAACAAAATGGTCTCCTTTTTTTTTTTCAGAATTAGGATTTTTATTTTTACCCCATTTTTGGTAAGCAATCATTGATTTACAGATATGAATTCCTCTGTCATTAATCAGATTGACTTTTATTACCTTATTGTTCGCAAACTCTAGAATATTGCTTAAAACCATTCCAAGGACATTATTTCTTACATGGCCCAAATGCTGGGGCTTGTTTGTGTTTGGCTGTGAATACTCAACCATTATTGTTTTCTTTTTATCTTTAACAAAACCATATTTTTCTTTTTCTTTAAGCACACCCTTAATAGTGTCTTCTGCCAACCTTACTTTGTTAACAAAGAAATTCAAGTAAGGCCCTTTTACCTCTACCTTTCTTATTAAATTGCTAAGTTTAATCTCTTTTGTTAAATCCTGGGCTATTTCATTTGGGTTTTTCTTTATTTTTTTAGCTAATTCAAAACAAGGAAAGGCGTAATCTCCAAAATCAGGGTTTGGAGGTATTTCTAAGGAAATTTCTTCAAGACTTGTTTCTTTTTTTAAAATAGATATTATCTCTTTTTCAAAGATGTTCATTTTATTTGAATTTCATTATTATTTTTATTCAAAATAAAAATACTAGTTTCTCCGTTTAAAAAACTTGTAACTAAATCAGCTAATTCCTCTAAAATATTTTTAAGCTCCTCTCCTGTTACAGGCTTTAAGCCTTCAACATAAAGTATTGCGTTTTTTGTATCCTCAGTAATCCTTGTTTTATAGCATTCGCGCCAGTTCCATCTTCTGCACAAAACCTCTATATCATCTTTATAAATAACCTCTCCTTTCTCAGGATTGCTTCTTTCTCCTTTACCAAGTGGAATAAATGTCTCATCTCCTTTTGCAAACGTTAGTTTAATATTGCCGATAACCTCATCCAAATCATCCGAACCCATAGGAACCAAATGCTTTAAAGACAAATAATTGTATAAATCAACTAATTTGTTTATCCTTGGAATTTTTCTTCCTTCTAAAATAGTTCTCATTAAAGATTCTACAGAATTATGGTGCTTTTCAGGCTTTGCGCCAAAAGCCAAATAAGCAGTCTTCCAGGGAGAGATTAATTTATGTTTTGCAATGCTTTCAGGAGTAAAATCATCCTTGATTAATTCTTCAACCTCTTCCAATAAGTGAAATATCTCTTTATCTTCTCCCTTATTGTCAATATTACTTGCAATAACAACCCCGACATTTAATCCTTGAAATTTCTCGAATATTTTTTTATCTATTATTAGTTTCATAATAAAAAAAAAGAATAATATATTTATTAAGTTTGTGTTTTTTTTTGTTTTTTTTTATTTTTTAAGATGTAATCTATCTAGAACCTCTTTTAAATCAGGCTTACCAATTTCTTCTAGATTGTATTCAACTCTGTATGATGGTTTGTTAATTTTTATGTGTCTTCCTAAGTCAATAGGAGTTCCAATAATAACAGCTTCGCATTTAGCCTTTTCAATAGTTTCCTGAAGCTCTTGCATCTGTTTCTTGCCATAACCCATAGCAGGAAGTATTTCCTTAAGGTGCCTGAACTTCTCAAAGGTTTTTTTTATAGAACCTACAGCATATGGCCTTGGATCAACCAAAGTACAGCCAAGATTTTTTGCAGCAACATAACCAGCGCCATAAGGCATCTCTCCATGTGTTAATGTAGGCCCATCTTCAACTACAACAACCCTCTTGCCTTTAACTTCATTTTCATTCTTTACTTTAACTGGAGAATTTGCTTTTATAACAACTGCTTTTGGGTTAGTTTGCTTTATATTCTTTAGAACAGTATCAACATCTTCCTTTTTTGCAGTATCAATCTTATTTACAATGATAACATCAGCCATTCTTAAGTTAGTTTCCCCAGGATGGTACCTTAGTTCATGGCCCGGCCTGTGAGGATCTGCAACTACAATATGTAAGTTTGGCTTATAAAATGGAACATCATTATTGCCACCGTCCCATATTATTACATCAGCTTCCTTTTCAGCCTGTCTTAATATTTTTTCATAGTCAACTCCTGCATACACAACTAAACCTCTTTGAATATAAGGTTCGTATTCTTCCATTTCTTCTATACTACATTCATTTTTATCCATATCTTCATATGTTGCAAATCTTTGCACAGCCTGCTTTGCCAAATCACCATAAGGCATTGGATGCCTCACTGCAACTGCTTTAATCTTATTTTTATTTAACCATTCAACTATTTTTCTAGAAGTCTGGCTCTTTCCACAGCCAGTCCTGACAGCGCACACAGCTATTACTGGCTTTTTTGACTTTAGCATCATTTTTTTAGGACCTAACAATCTAAAATCAGCTCCGTTTGCTAAACAGGTAGAAGCCAAATGCATCACATACTCATGCGGTAAATCACTATAAGAAAGAACACATTCATCAATATCATATTCTCTTATTAATTTTGGAAGTTCTTTTTCTTCTTTAATCGGAATTCCTTTTGGATATAACTTTCCAGCTAATACAGGCGGATAAACTCTTCCTTCAATATCAGGAATCTGTGTTGCAGTAAAAGCCTTAACATCGTATTCTTCATTATCTCTATAGTATGTGTTGAAATCATGAAAATCCCTACCAGCAGCACCTAATATGATTACATTCTTTTTCTTCATGTTCTCACCCCTATAATTGTGATAAGGTGATGACAGAACTAACTATAATTTAAAAGGTTTTTGGTTTATATTTGTTTAAATCCGAAAAATATTTAAAGAAGTGTGTAACTAATTAATGGTAACAGGTAATCACATATGAACAAAAAAGAAATATCAGTAGATTTTGGAGAATATATAATAGGAGCGTACAATGAGCCACCTAAACTACCTTCTAAAGTGAAGTGTAATGTAGAAAAAATTAGAAATTCTACTGCAATTAGAGGTGGCATTATTTTTACAGCTTATGACAAATCAGCACAAGTTGGAGCTGTGGCTTGTATTAATGAATACACCCCAATAGAAATAATTGACAATTGTTTAGAGGGTATGGTTGAAGCTGGAGTAGATATTGAATCTAAATCAGTTGATAAAAGTGTTTGGGCAAGAACAACGGAGAGAGATTATCGTTATCCTAAAAAAGAAAATGAGTTGCTTGAAAAAGTTCTTGAAAAATATAAATCCCAACTAACATATCCGTATGCCGTATCAATGGACCACTACAGACATTTAGAACTTTCTTTAGAAACAGGAAAAATAAGAAGGGAAGGAGCTCATCAAGGTTTATAAATTTGTTAATTTAAAAAAAAAAAAAATAAAAATAAAAAAAAACAATTTAGCACTTTTTCTTCTTTTTCTTTTTTGCCATTAAAGTCACCTCTTTTTTTTTAAGGATTTTTTTACCAGATAAACAGTATCAAAAACATAATCAGCAAAGCAATCTGTTTTTCCCTTGCAATATTCAACTATTTTCTGCATTTGTAACCACCTCTAATTTTAAAAATAAAAAAATTCATTTTTCTATTTTTAAACCTATTGACTTGTTTAAAACAAAAATAAACAAAAATGTCCGAAAAGAAACATTTATATACTAAAACAAAAACCACTAATCAAATAATAATCATAAAAAAAAAAAAAAAACATAAGGGGGTGGGGAACATAGGCAAATGTATTAAGATAATGTATTAGGTATTCCCCCTATTTTATTTATTAATGATAAATTTATACTGAATTCAATAACAAAAATAAATTAAAAATATTATAAAAAAAAAAAAATACTTGAAATGAATATAACTAAAGAAACTGAAAAATATATTCAGGAACACCCAAGCATAAAGGAATCCTTAAAAAAAGGTTTAATTAACTACTCAAAGTTATCAAGGAGTATATTGAAAGAATTAAAAATTCCTAAGAAAAACTTTGATGCAGTATTAATTGCATGCAGAAGATATGCAGATAAATTAAAGCTAGAAAGAAAATTTGAAAAAAATATCATGGATATTTTAAAAAAAACAAAATTAGAAATTAAAAACAAGATTATTGTAGTTATTTTAGAAAAAGACATTTATTATGATAACTTAACTGATTTGGAAAAAGAGATAAAAAGGAAAAATGGTATATTTCATGCAATTGAGGGAGCTAATGCCATTACATTGATAACAGGTGAGGAATTCTTAGATAAAATTAAGGATTTATTCAAGAATAAAATATTAAAAATAAATGAGGATTTAGCAGAAATAACATTAAAAAGTCCTAGGGACTTGGAAAACACCCCTGGAGTAATGGGTTACCTTTATTCCCTATTTGGAGAACACGATATCAATATATTAGAAACAATGAGCTGCTGGACAGATACAATATTTGTAATAAGAGAAAAGGATATAGCAAAAGTAATGCAGATTTTATCTTTTTAGTCTTCTTCTTCCTCTTCTTTCTTTTCTTTTTTTTTTCTTTTCTCTTCTAAAGCTTCTTCATAACCCTGCATAAATCCATCTTCCTCCGGGCTTATTTTATCGTCCTCTACAGAGGCCTCTCTTCCTTCTTCATCATATATTTCCTCATCATCAGCATCTACCATACTCATTCACCGATATATTGGTTAAATAAATGATTTAAATAGTTTTCTATATTTTTATTTCCTATAATTTTTTTTCTTCTTCTTCTTTCCTGATGTACTGAGTATTTCCGATAAATTTTTATAACCCAATCTCTTCTTTAATATAAAATGTTCGCACCATTCGCAACCTTATTTGTATTGATAGCTTTCAGTATTTTTCTTATATTACTATTTAGCCAGGAAATAATACAGGTTATCATTAATATTCCAATATTATGGGCAATATTACTTAGATCCCAGGCTCATATAAAAAAAGAAGACAAAGCATTGCATTATCTAATATCTCTGGTTATTACAACAACCTTATTTTTGGCATTACCATTAGCAAAAAACTCCTTAAAAATATACCTGTGGTGGCCTACTTTGTTTATTGTAATTATGTTCTTATTAGCACAGTTTATTGTTTTAATACATAAATTAGTTAAAAAACAATCATAAATTTACTATTTTTCAATAGTTTCTTAAAATTATTAAAAATACTCTAGATTACCGATAGGTTTATACAATGAAAATCATTAGATTTTCAAGTATAAATCTCCGAAAATACTTCGTATTTTCGATAGGTTTATATAAGAAATATAATTATTTGGCTATTAATTTGGATTTATGTCAAAAACCACCATCAAAGATGAGTAGAATGTTTTGATGTGCAGATAAATATTGAGTGGTTTTTGAGCATGCTCAGAAATTTTCACAATTTTACATCGATTATTGAAAATTTCTGACATTTTAATAAATGGGGTGAAAATATGGCACAAGGAAGATGTATGAAATGCAAAAAAACAGTTGAGATTAAGGATGGTAAAGAAGTAACTATGAAGAATAAGATGAAGGCTGTTAAAGGCGTTTGTCCAAAATGCGGTACTAAGGTTTTCAGGATTCTAGGTAAGGCTTAAGTTTTTTTTTTTTTTTTTCCGATTAAGTCGGTGCCGAAAATAGAATATCATGAAAATCCGTAGGATTTTCAGGACACAGAAAATCTTTTGATTTTCTCGTGTTTTCGAGCATTTTTTTTTTTATATCATTTTAAATGAAACATCCATACATAAAGGCTATAGCAATTCTACTGGTAATTCTTGTATTAGCCAATTTCTTCTTAATGATATTCGGAAAGATTACCTCAATATTATTCTGGATTACAATAATAGTTTGCGCTATAATAGCATATAAAGTACTGCCAAATTTAAGAAAGATTTAAATAATTGCTTTTTCTTTGATTTATTAAAAAGAGGTAATAGATGAAAAAAATAAGTTTTCCAGCAATTATAGCATTAATAGTTGTGATTATTGGCTTATTCTTGATAATAACAAGTAACTTACAACAACCAATAAGCAAGGAAAAATCTGCTGAAATAGAAGAATTAGAAAAAGAAATTGTTGAAGAGGAACAAGTAAGTGAAGTTATTGAAGAAGTCCAAGAAGGAATAAAAACAGAAGAGATTCCTAATGAAGAAAAAACTGAAGTTATAGAGCCGCCAATAGTAAAAACATTTATTACTAATGAAAAATGTGAAAATGGAATTATTAGTCTAACACTAAACAATTTATTTAATGACTCAATAAATGTTAAATGGAGCACGTTCTTTATAAGCGGAAAAATAAACTCAAACCCTGGTTGTGATAAAGGATATTTGCAACCAGGAGAAAGCACATTTTGCAGTAACGTTGGTGGCTTTCCAAGAACAGGAAAAAGAAGAGTCGCTATAGCACTTTACAAACATAATACTGTAGGTGTAACTGTGGATTGCAGCTCTAACCTGGTAACAGGAAGTGCTGTAAAAGAACTAAGTTATTATGGCCTTAGCCCTGTATTTTCAATTGCCATGCTCTTTCTATTATTGTTTATCTTTAACTATTATAGGGTTTATTATTAAAGAAATAAAAGAGGGGCTTTACTGCAATCTCCAACTTACCCGAAGGTAATCAATTAGGCTTTCTATATCAGTATACAACCCGAGAAAACCAAATTGTAAACTCTGGTTTTGATATTAAAGTACAGTTTGAATCTGACGTTTAATCATAGATTTTTGTTCAGGATAAACTTACATACCCTGGCAAAAATCTTGATGTAATCAGATAAAAACTGACATATACCAGTTATATGCCAATAAAGGGTGTCTAATTGTTAATGGAATTTACAGTAACTCACCCCCAAAGAGCTATGTAAGTTAAACTTATATAAATAAATTTTTAGAGTAGAACATAAATTTTCAAAAATGTATTTTTGATTGGGCAATTAATTACTAGATAATAGTATCTAAAGAAATCCACCCCCACATGTTAATATTTTGATAACAAGTTATTTATATATTTTTCCCTCGTCGTTGTGGTTTTTTGTATACTGTTTTATTTTTTATTGAGCTTTTGCCTTAATTTTTTGTTCTCTTCAATTAATTTTTTCATCTTATCTTCAATTATTGTTAATTGCTCACTTCTTTTTAAAGCAGAACCTAGTGTTAGTAAATTTTCCTTTTTTAAATCTTCTATAATCTTATCCTTTCTTTTAATCTCCTGTTCATAATTTTTCTCCAGATTTTTTACTTCTTCTTTAGAACTCATTTTAAAATAAAAATTAAAGGTTTATTAGAAACTGAAATCTCAACCTTATCATACTTTTTTAAATTATATTCCCTGCTTGTAGAATCTGCTACTATAATGCATTTTTCTATTTCAGGAATTATTGTTATTTTTTGACCTTGTTTTAATACTCCTTTCAGTAATTTGTAGTTGTTTAGAATAGTGCCGTGATAAGGTTCTCTGACAATATATTGGAAATTCTTTGAACCTAAAGGCATTTTTTTTCCACCAGCAGACCTTAACCATGCATGAGATCCTGCTGCTGTACTGACTAAAACCCCAGAGCCCTTTTGCAGCTCTTTTTTATTATCAACCTTGATTGTATACCTAAAAACATTATAAGGTCTTCTGCAACCAATATAGAATTCATTTAAAGCTAAATCATTTATTGGTTTATTATTGATTTTAGCTTGTAACCTTGTTAATTTAACTGTTTTATGTCTATTATTTAATATTTTTTTTAAGTTTATCTCAAAATTATTCTTGTTAGATTTCATAAAAAACCCTTCTTTGCGTTCTTTTTGGGCATTAACTCCAAGAATAGGCGTATTATCTTTTATAAAAGAGGCTGTTTTTAGGAAAGTACCATCTCCTCCTACAACTAAAATAAGATCTTTATTTTTATAATCTTTTTTTTTTAATCTTTCTCTAGCAACATCTTTATAGTTTATATTTTTTTTTTTTAGAACAGCATTAACTTTAGCTAAAGTGCTGTTGTTTTCCTTTATATATGTAACTAAAACATTATTTAACCTCATATTTAGAATTATAATAAAGGTCTATTTAAATTATTTTTTGTTTTTTTAATTAATAATTTTCAAT
>CAYXTQ010000009.1:0-16305 GCA_964467845.1 uncultured Methanosarcinales archaeon
AAAATAGAAACATTTATATAAATTAAAGTTAATCGCTATGTTGGGTGGTTTTTATGAAGATTAAGCTTAAAACTGAGAATGAAAACGGAATTGTAAGGTTGGAGAATGATAACACTATAAAAGAGATTTTAATCAATGAAGATATTATGCATCCTGAGAATGAAAACATTGCAATTTGCTTTGCTGACAAAAGAAGTTCTGGAATCATTGAAATATCTCCAGCAGAGTTTGAAAAAATATATGACGCTATAAAAAGCAGGATCCATTTAATAAAAGGGTTCAGGAGATTAAGTGGTGAGGGAGCTATAAAGTTATAAATCAATAAAAAGAATTCAATAAAAAAAAAAAAATCAAAAATAAAAAAAAAAACTTAAAACAGTTCAAGACATTTTAATATAATTGCTTTCTCAGAATGTAATCTATTTTCTGCCTGGTCAAAAACTACACTCTGCTTTCCATCAATAACATCACCTGTTTGTTCATAACCTCTTAAGGCTGGCAGACAATTCATAAATATTGCGTCTTTTTTTGCCAGATTCATTAATTCTTTTGTAACCTGATAAGGCTTAAACACCTTAACTCTTTTTTCTTTTTGCTCTTCAGGAATGTGATAACTCATCCAGGAATCTGTATAAACAATATCAGCATCTTTTACAGCTTCTTCAGCTTTATCTGTTATTATAATTTTAGAACCAGATTCTTTTGCAAACTTTTTGCTTTCTTTTACAACATTTTCATTTGGCGAATATTCTTTTCCTTTTGGACAGCCAATACTAATATCTAAACCCATCATACTGCATCCATATAATAAAGAATGTGTTACATTATTGTTGCTGTCACCAAGATAAGCCAACTTTAAGCCTTTAATTTTTTTTTTTTTTTCTAAAATTGTTACAAAATCTGAAATAATCTGACATGGATGCTCAAAATTTGACAATGCATTTATTACTGGTATTTTTGAATTAGATGCCCACTCTTCCAGATCTTTATGCTCAAATACCCTTGCCATAACAATATCACAGTATCTTTCAACAACTTTTGCAGTGTCTTCTATTGATTCTTTTTTTCCTAATGGGCCTGTATCAGCAGCATAATAAATTGCATGTCCACCCATCTGCTCCATAGCTACTTCAAAACTTACTCTTGTCCTTAAAGAAGGCTTTTGAAACAACATCAACAAAGTTTTTTGTTTTAAAGCTTGAGAATATTTTCCAGGTTTTTTTTTTATTTCTAAAATTTTATCAATAACCTCTCTTATTACTCTTGGACCAAAGTCTTTTAGAGTTAGCAAATGCATTATTATCACCCCTTATTAATTTTATAATAGAAGTTGTTTATTAAGTTTTTGTTTTATTCCAATATGAATATTTCTTTCAATTAATTATTTAAATATGTTTTTTTTTTTTATTTTATTTTTAAAATTCAAAATTAAGAAAATTATGCTGTCTTGGCAACTTTTTTTTTGCATTTAGGGCAATACCAAATGCTATAAGTGGTACTAGCAACAACCCTTGTTTCTTGTAGAACCATATCACTATTACAAACATCGCATTTATACTTACTCATTTTGCTTGTCTTTTTTTATAGCAGCTTATGCAGTAAGTCTTTATTCTGCCACTGTCTCCCTGCACTAACTTGCAATCATCCATATCCTCTATAAACTTCCCACATAAATCGCATTTATTATACATCTTAAGCATTAATATTACAAAAACAAGTATATAAATGTTTCTCAGAAATGTTTTTAAAGTGAAAAACGACTCCAATTATTAATGCAAAGAAAAAAAATTATATTCAATCCAAAGAAGATTAGCAGATTTGATTTGGAGCTCATTTTAAGGTCACATAGTATACCTTTTAAAGAAGACGAGCTTGTTATGACTGAGTATAAAGGGAACGGTACAGGTTTAACTATATATTCTGTTAATAAAGAAGGAATTGATTTGATTGTTGGTGTTGGAGGAGATGGAATTGTTAATGAAATTCTGAATGGCATAATGCAAACTGGAAAACAAGAACATGTTCTCACGTCAATAATACCAAAAGGCAGCGGAGTAGATATTTGTGATGGTTTTCTAGGAACTAAAGACATAAATATAGCATTGCAGATACTTTCAGATTATATTAAAAGCCCTCAAGAATCTATGGTACGTGTGGCTGATATTGGTTTATACAAATCAGACCTCATGAAAAAATATTTTGCAAATACATTCAGTTTTGGAGGAATATCAGTTAAAACTGTTGTTGACAGAGAGAGTTTTAAAAATTTTTTCCATGTTCAAAATCTGAAACGGTATGATTTTATTGTGCCTGTTAGCGCATTAAGCTATAAGCCCATACATGCGAAGGTTAAAGTTTATAGCGATAAAACTGCATATGAATTTGAAAAAGACATTTCAGAATTTCAGGTATTAAATTCTAGAAACTCGGGAGGAGGCTTGCCATTTGCGCCTAATGCTAAAATCAATGACGGATTTCTTGATTTATTGTATTTAGATAAATTAGAGTATATTGATATATTGAAATTGTTAGACAAACTCAAAAAAGGAAAGCATATAGGTGAAAAAGGGGTCAATTATGTGGAAAAAATAGTAAAGATAGATTTTATAGCTGAGCCGCAGCATTTCCAAACAGATGGAGAAATTGCTCCACCTTCAGATTCAAAAGAACATTCTATTGAGGTAATACCACATTCATTTAGATATGTTGGTAGCGGTTAAAAATGAGCCTACCCGGATTTGAACCGGGATCTTCTGGTTTCTCCAGATAAATACCGAAGCCAGTTGCACTAATCCTGGTTATGCTATAGGCCCGATAATTAATTTCTAAATAGGATTAATATATAAAATTATTTAAAAAATAAAAAAAAAAAAAAGATTACTCCTTAAGAAATCGTTTAATAGCTCTTAAAATTTTCTGAAATATACTCTCTTCTACATCATACACTTCTAACTGCATCAATGAAACTTCCCTTTAAGGTTTTTTACTTCTTTATTTTTATTAATTCGATTTCTATTGTGGAAACTCTTACGTCCTTGCCTTCTTTGTTCTGGAAACCCTCTGAATCTATCTTTATGTCCTTCACTTCAATCTGCCCCCCCATAAATCTTTTGCTGGTAACTTCTGCTACATCTACTGCTCTACTTATAAATTTTCCACGGGCTTTTACTAGAACGTTTTCTGCTCCTTTTGTTGTGAACTGCATTACTACGCCAGTAACGTAGTTCATAAATGGTTTCCCACCAATAAAAATGGTGTTGTCTTCTGCCATTTTTGCACCTCCAGTTATTGCTTATACTTCTTCTTTGTTTTTCATTAGTCTGGTTATATAACCAGCTATAATATTCCTTAATTTCTTGCTAGGTAATTCAGCAAAATCTGCTATTTTTTTTTTATTACCTTCAAAATTATCTTTAAACTCATTTCTATGCTGATCTAGTAATTCATGGCTTACTCTTTTTATCAATGCGGTCTTTATTCTCCCCATAAATATCACTAATTAATAGTAGAGGATGTTGGAATATATAATTATTTATAAAGGTTACTGTTTTAAGAACTTAGTGTAAAAAAAAAAAAAATTATTCTAAATTTTTATCGAAATCTTTATATATTCTATAGATATATGTTAGATTAGAGGGTGGTTAGATGAAAACGGGCTATAAAGTAATGGATGCCATGACTATTAATCCAGTAATGCTTAGTAAAGATACTTCTTTAAAAGAATGCGCTCAGATTATGGAAAAAAAGCATGTTGGGGCTGTTTTGATTGGTACTAAGGATAATGTTGAAGGCGTGCTAACAGAACAGGATATAGTGAGGAAAGTAGTAGGTAAAGGAATAAACCCTCTAGAGAAAAAAGTTGGGGAGTTTATGGAGAAAAAACTACTTAAGATAAGACCTGAAAAAGACATATCTGACGCTATCGTACTAATGAGGGATAAAAACATTAGGCATTTGCCTGTTTTTGACGGAAAAAAATTCGTTGGGTTATTGACTTTAAAAGATATTCTTAAAATACAACCAAGATTGTTTGATTTAATGGTTGAAAGGTTTGAGTTAAGGGAAGAGGAAAGAAAGCCGATATTTAAACCAAAAGAAAAAGAAGGCATTTGTCAGACATGCGGAAATTATTCTGAGGAATTATTCAACGTTGAGGAAACATTAATGTGTAAGAAATGTAAGGAAGAAAGTAAGTGATTTTTTTTTTTAATTAATTACTTAAAATATTAGTATTACAAACCTTGAATCTGAAGCAATTTTCTTTTTACTTCTTTGTAAAATGGCCCATATTGTTTTCTCCCCCTCAATGCATGACCAATAATTCCTCCAATAATTCCTCCATAGATTAGCGTATAATAATTGGATAAATAATTGGATGAAAAGTTTATTAAAGCTCTGTTACTCTTAACAGTCTCCTTAAGTGTTTGGTCACCTGTAACTGTAGAGTATACTCCAGCAATGATATCAGGAAATAAAGCTCCAACCACACCACCTATGATCAAACCTTTTCCAGCTGGTTCTTCATAAAATTTTAATGATTTTCCATTTTCTTTAATGCCTAATTCTTCTTTTCTTTTTTTAACAAAATGAGGAATATATCGGATAATTTCATCCTTAATTTGCGGCAACATTTCCTTAACACCATATGACAAATAAGGATTATCTTGGTATAATTGAAAAGCATAGTGAACATGTCCTTGCAGACTTTCTATAAGTTCTTTTTCTGTACCAGGAATTCTGAGTTCTCGCAAATCATGCTCAATAACTGCTGGAAGCATTTCACGACAACGAAGATAGATTTCTTTTGCCAAATTTTTTAGTACACGTCTTTCTTTTTTGTTGTCCGGACTAATAATATTTTTACTGCTATATTTTTCACTTTCTTTTCTTACCAAATCACTAATTCCTTCTTCTGCCATATTAACTTACCTAACAATATAATATTAAATTAATAAATATTTAAACATTTCTATTCTGAAGTAGTTATACTTTTATCAGATATTTAAATTAAATATTTTTCTATAAACATTAATAAAAAATTACAATAGCTAATCTAACAAAAAAGAGTATTAAAAAAACTAATGAAGCACTACCTAGAATTTTTTTCTTAGTATAGAAATACAAAATTCCTAAAGTTGTTGCAATAACCAAGTGTCCAACTAATTCATATAAAACCTTATCCATAAAAAATTCGCTTATTAAATACTTTAGCATTTTTTTTTTTTATTGATTTAAAATATGAATAAGTAATATTTTAATTTTGCTATTTTTAGTTAAATTTTTAAATGAACTTATTTTTCTATTAATTTTATGCGAGGGTAGCGAAGCCTGGTCAAATGCAAACCCTTCTAGAGTTTGCAGAACAAACGCGCAGGACTCAGATCTGGTGCGAAACTTAAGACCAGCTCCATGATGGGGCACTTACTTTGCAGTAAGATATCCTGTCCCTTAGAGCCTTTTAGGAAAAAGTATTGCGAAAATGCCTGAAGGCAAGGAATGGGTCCGAGGGTTCAAATATCCCAGAGGGAGACTACAAATCCTCTGGATTTGGGAGTCCCTTCCCTCGCATTTTACTTTTATTTTCTTAATAAAATAACATATTGTTTAATAGTTGTTATGAAAAATTGAGGAAACACCAAAGAAAAGCTAAAATTCGCCTGCTTTGCTACGGCAATTTTTTATTTTTTTTTTTGAAATAGTAATGTTTTTATAATCTTGATATAAATCAATGCCATGGTGCATAAATGTTTTGAATGTGGAATATGTTGTAAACTATTTTTAATAAATTTGACAGAAGAAGAGTACAAATCAGGTAAATATAAGACTCAGTTTGAAATGTTTGGGTTAGTTGATGATTTTAATGAAGCAGAAATGTGTGCTACAAACATAATTGAACAAAAAAAAGATGGGAGTTGCGTATATCTTAAAGACGGTAAATGTTCTATTCATAAAATAAGACCAAAATCTTGTAGAGCATTCTTTTGTACATCAAAAAGTAAAAAATTTAAAATAATGATTGATAAGATAAAAGAAAGTAAAAAAAAAAACAATGACAAATGAAGTTGATTAAAATGGAAAAAATTTAGCTACATGCTTGCACCCATTGAGGACATAACTAGTAATTCTTTTAGGACTATCTGCCATAAATATGGTGCTGATCTCACTTTTACAGAGCTTGTTAGGGTACAAGGTCTTGCAAGAAAAAATAGAAGTACATGGTCAAGGCTTGATTTTCATGATGATACTCCTACAGTCATACAACTATTGGGAACAAAAGAAGCATATTTTAAAAAATTTCTTAGTATGTTCAAGCCTTCAGCTGGTTTCAAAGGTTTCAATCTTAATCTTGGTTGTCCGAGTCCTGAAGTTATCCACGCTGGCCAAGGTTGTGCAATGATTAGAAGGATAAGTAAGACTAAAAAGATAGTTGACATCTTCAAAGATCATGGATACAACATATCAATAAAGATGCGTTTGGGTCTTAATCAGCGCGATAAAGAAAATAAGGTCTATCTTCATATTATCGATGCAGTTGATGTTGATTTCTTTGTTGTCCATGCAAGGCACTGCACCCAAGGTTATAACGAGCCCGCAGATTTTATTGTTTATGATAAATGTGTAAAGACAGGCAAGAATATTATTGCAAACGGGGATATTAAAACTAAAGAGCAAATTGATTTTCTTAAAAATAAAGGTGTTAAAGGCGTGATGCTTGGAAGATCTGCTGTTCTCGACCCTTCAGTATTCAATACACTAAAAGGCATGCCCTCTGCTTCGAAAGACAAAATTTTAAGCGAGTATCTAGATTTGACAGAGAAGTTTAATGAGCCTTTAAGGTACAGAAAGAATACAACAAAGTGGATGGGCAAGTATTCATTCTTAGCACAGAATTTGGTGTAAATATAAACATTTTTTTTTTTTTCCCTTAATAAACTCTTTAATAAAGCATACCCTTTTAAACTAAAGCATCTTCTAAGCATTATAATGGTAATAATATCAAATAATTGCTTAAACTGCAACAAGAATATATTGGAATCCAGATTATACTGTGATGATTGCCTTAGAAAGCTTAGTCCAAAAACTAATATATCTCCAGTATAGGAATACCATTATAGATTTAAGAAATGCATCATAACGTAATGTTAATTGCTTTCCTCGCATTTTTTTAATTCTAAATACAATAAAAGAACATTGTGAAAATTTAGCTCATCTTGGTTTGATAAAGATTGTTAAGGAAGAAGGTACTCAGAAGATTTATTAAAAGAAAAAACTAAACTTATAAATATTAGATGAAGTAATTAGCATTGTAATGGCAGAAGGATATTATTTAGATACTTCAATCTGGATGGACATTTATGAAGATAGGAAGGGTTATAACCAGGAACCTTTGGGAGATTTTGCTTGGAAGCTTCTTAGCTTAATAAAAGCTAAGAAAGAAAAATTAGTAATTTCTGACTTATTAATTATTGAATTGGAGATGAATTATTCAATAGAAAAAATAAATGGAATGATTAAACTGTTTGAAGATGTGATAGAAAAGGTAATTGTTAGACCTAAACAGCGTGATGAAGCTAAAAAGATTGCAAAAGAAAGAAACATACCGCCAGGAGATGCTCTGCATGCAATAATAGCCAGGGATAACAAGCTAATTCTAGTGACAAGAGACAACCACTTCAAAAAATTAGAAGATATCTCCAGATATTATAAGCCAGAAGATCTCATTTAAGCTTCTTAGATAACTCTTCAAAAGCCTTTTTCCTTATTTCTTCATATTCCTTATCACTGGTTTTCTTTTTAGCTGCGCCTTTCAAATGAGCTATTTGCATCATTGCTTCCTTTAATTTTGCTTCCTCTAATTTTTCTCTAAGAGCATTCCTAATAAATTCAGTTCTATTCTGATAACCTTGGGCGTGCACAACATTATCTATTTCTTTTAGAAACACATCCTCTAGTTTAACAGTAATCATTTCAGTTGCCATATAGCTAGTGTATATACAATAGATATATAAATCTTTCTGTTTTTTTTTAAAAAAAAAAAAAAAAAGAACCGCATTAAACTATACGGTTGATTGCCTTCCCTCGCATTTTACTTTTATTTCTATCAATAAATAGAATTCAATGAAAATAATAAATTATACAAAGAAATCAAATATTTCCAGTATCCACTACGTGGATTTTCAAGACTAAAATAAAATTTTAATCAATATTAAAAAATTAATAATAAATTAAAAATAAAATTAAAAAAGGAAAAACCTGCTCGCCGTTTAGCTATGGAATTGCACTGTTGGCGAGCCAGAAGTACACTCGCGCTTAATTTTTATTTTTATTTTTATTGATTTAAATTTTACTGAATTCAGTTAAATTATTAAAGATTTAAAACAACAAACTATTTAAATCATAATAAAAAACAAAATAAAATATGCCTCTGTAGCATAGTAGCTAGAATTAGCATTCTGCAAATTTATAAAAACCATATTTTTTGAAATTAATTTTAAATCACCTTAAAATATTGTTTCAACTATCAAATTATGATTTTTGCACTGACCACTGGCCAAGTGTGCGTGAAATATATAAAGGAAACCCATTTACATAGTTTCAACCAAAGAAAATTTGGTGATTTAAAATGTTAAAAAATAATTTCAAAAATATTAAATTAAATAAAGAAATTTGCGAATTTATTGGTGCATTTATAGGTGATGGTTATTTTGGTACCTATGGTAAAAAGCAAAGAAGCTATATTGTAGGCTTCTCTGGAGATAAAAAACTTGATGAAGATTATCTTAAAAATTATTTAAAACCATTAATAAAAAGAAATTTTCCATTCACAGATCCAAAGATATACTATAGGAATGATGAGAATACAATAGTTTTAAAGGTTTATTCTAAAAAATTATATGAATTCTTATTAGAAATTGGTTTTAGACAAGGTAAAAAGGCACACAATATAATGATTCCTCAAATAATCTTAGAAAATGAAGATTTTATGAAAGCAACGATAAGAGGTATTTTTGATACTGATGGTTGCTTTTTCTTAGATAAAAGAAAAGCATATAATAAACCATATCCTAGGATTACTTTGCAAGTAGCTAGTATTTTTTTTAATTAACCAGTTAGAAGATTATTTATCAAAACATTTTACATTATATATTAATAAGAGTAATAGAGACGGCAACAGAAATTACATAGAAATTTACGGGCATGAACAATTAGAAAAGTTTTTAAAACAAATAGGTTTCTCTAACAAAAGACACTTAGATAAAATCAGAAATGCCTCTGTAGCATAGTAGCTATTGCGTCTGATTTTAAATGATAATTTTGAGTCCGCAAAACCTTGGTATTGTGCTTAAACCTAAAAGGTGAAGGTCGGGGGTGCAGATCCCCCCAGAGGCTCTATTCTGTAGTAGTTACTAATGGAAAGTTTTATAAAGAAATTGTAATACACACCTCAAAAATGCTAGACGGAGATATTTTATGTTATATTGTAGTTTTTGGTGAGGATGAAAAGAGTAGACAGTGGATGAAAAATAATTATAAAAAAGCACAAGAATATTTTTTAAAGTTTCATCCAAGACATACAGCTGCAAATCATGGAATAAAACAAGTAGAAAGTCCTTCTGATAAACAAGAACAATTTAGGTATTATTGGCATATACCTTGTGACTGCAATGATACAATTCATACAAAGCAGACTGGAAGGAATCTAAGATGGGCAATAGAAATGCTAGAAGGTCCTTCTGAGGGAATTGAACTCCTATTTTTGAAGCACAAAGTCGATACTATAGAAGCATATCTTATGAAAGAAGAAAAATTTGGTCCTATTGAATTAAAACGCGCGTATTAGATTTTACAAAAATTAATTTATTATTAAAAACAATAAACTATTTAAACAGAACTTTATTTCTTAAACTAATAGGGGGCCCATGGTCTAGTGGTTTGATTTGTTACGCTCGATTGAAACGTAACTATTTCCGCAAATGACATCACCTCGACATAAGCTTATGCTTTTGAAGCGGTGAAGGTCGCCAGTTCGAAGAGCTAAGAAGAAAACTCTTGCTTTGAAAGTCTGGCTGGGCCCATTCAAAAAAAAAAAAAAAAAGAGGTTGAAATGCTTAAGACATACAGTAAATATGTTTTTTTAGTAATTTTCTTAATCTTGTTATATGTATGTTTCCTTATAATTAAGCCATTTATTCCAGCTATATTAACTTCTATTGTAATAACATATATATTCTATCCTTTGTACAAAGCTTTATACAAAAAAACAAAAAAGAAAACTTTAAGTTCATTAATAATTACTATATTAATCATTTTAATCATAACAATACCAATCGTTTTTATATTAAATGCCATAGTAAGAGAAGCATATGCTTCTTCTGCTTATATAAAGCAATTATTAAATAAAGGAAGCGCATTTGATGTTGAATGTGAAACAGGAAACTTATGCAACTTATTAAAAACATTAAAGGAGCTTACAACTAATCCATCAATACAATCTTATGTTCAAGACGCAATAAGAAGAATTACAAGCTTTATCTCAAATAGTGTTTCTAAATTTATATTTTCTGCACCACGAAGAATATTGGATATATTCATAATGTTCTTTCTAATATTTTATTTGTTTAAGGATGGAGAAAGATTTGTTAATAAGATAAAGTATTTATTGCCTTTAAAAACAAAACACAGAAAAAGAATAATTGAACAGTTTAATAGTATAATCTCTGCAGTTATTTATGGATATATACTTATGGCAGTTATACAAGGTCTTGTTGCAATAATCGGCTTCTTTATTTTTAAAATACCTAACCCTATATTGTGGGGATTGGCAACAATGATAGCTGCACTACTGCCTTTTATAGGTACAACAATCATTTGGCTGCCAATGAGTTTATACTTTATTATAAGCGGCTATTTACAAGGAGCAAGTGGATTGATTTGGAAAGGTGTTTTCCTTCTACTATATGGAATTTTAATAATCGGTTCTGTAGACAATATAATACGGCCAAAATTTATCAGCATAACAGCCAAGATTCATCCTATAATTGCTTTATTAGGTGTTTTAGGAGGCTTACTAATTTTTGGTTTTGTAGGGATATTCATAGGCCCATTGGTATTGGCATTATTAATGACATTTATTGACATTTACATAAAAGAGAAAAAATAAAAAAAAAAATGAATCTGAAAGTAAAAGACATGGATGTTGCCACTGGCGGTGCTTTAGTAATAATTCTTAATGAAAATGATGCTAAACTATTGGATATACATGCTTTAGACAGGGTTAAGGTAAAAACAAAAAAAAAAAAAAGAATAGAAACATGTGTTGTTGACATAGCAGAAAGCTGTAGGGCTGTTCCTCCAGGTAGTGTGGGCATTTATGAGGAGGTTTTATGCAGATTAAATATAAAGCATAATGACCTGGTAGAAATAATCCCTGCAAAAAAACCTTTATCATTGGATTATATAAAAAAAAAATTGGATGGAAAAAAATTAACTAAAACAGAGATAGATCAAATTGTATGGGATATTGTGCATAATAAGCTAAGCGACATTGAACTTACATATTTCATCTCTGCTTGTTATACGAGGTTGATGGATTTAGATGAAACAATATTTCTAACAAAAGCAATGGCACATCATGGGAATATACTAAAACTAAACCGCTACCCAATCATTGATAAACATTGTACAGGAGGCATAGCTGGTAACAGGACAACAATGGTTATTGTGCCGATAGTTGCAGCTGTTGGCTTAACAATCCCAAAAACAAGTTCTAGAAGTATAACCTCTCCTGCTGGAACTGCTGACACGATGGAGGTTCTTGCTAATGTCAGTTTCTCTATAAATAAGATGAAAAAAATTGTGGAAAAAACAAATGGCTGCATTATTTGGGGCGGTTCTTTAAATTTAGCTCCTGCTGATGACCAGATTATCAGAGTGGAGAAACCTTTAAGGATTGATGCTGAAAGCCAGCTGTTAGCTAGTATTATGGCAAAAAAAATATCTGTTTCAAGCACCCATATATTAGTAGATATACCTGTTGGCAGTGGCTCAAAGGTTAAATACAAGAAAGAAGCTTTAAAATTAAAAAAAGACTTTGAAATGATTGGTAAAAAATTGAATAAGAAAGTTAAAGTTATTCTTACAAATGGAAACTGCCCTATCGGTAATGGTATAGGGCCTGCTTTAGAAGCTAGAGATGTTTTATGGATTTTAAAAAATGATCCTAGAGCACCTGCAGATTTAAAGGAAAAAAGCATTTATATGGCAGGGCTTATTTTAGAAATGGTTGGAGAAGCAAAAAATGGAAAAAAAAAAGCTTCAGAAATTTTGGAAAGCGGTCTAGCTTACAAAAAAATGAAGCAGATAATAAAAGCGCAAAATGGTAAACTTTTTGATCCAAGCAAAATTAAGCTAGGAAATTTCACTTTTGATGTAAAAGCAGATAAAACTGGAAAAATAAATTTTATAAGCAACAATGATATAAGTAAAATAGCAAGGATAGCAGGTGCACCTGTAAATAAAGGTGCTGGTATTTATTTTCATAAACATCTTGGTGATATGGTAAAAAAAAAGGAGAAAATATTCACTGTTTATGCAGAAAGCAAACGTAAGATAGATTATGCAAAAGAAATAGCAAAACAGATGAAAATTTTTAACATCTCATAAAATCCTTTTCAACCTTAGAATATCTTCTCTTTTACACTCTGGTTTTAAACTGTCCTGAAATTTGAATCTTTCATTGCTTTTAAATTTGCAGTCAAACAAATGATTATCGCATAAATTAATTATATCTTTCATACTGGTCATATATTTGCAGATTTCTTCATCATTTAAGGAACTGATATAGTTATTAAGCTCTTCCTGTGTTTTTTCTTCCTTTTTATTTAAAAAAGCCAATTTTTCCTTTAATCTTTTTATATCATTAATTCTATTTTTATCAGGCTCTTTGTATTTAGAATCTAGCATTTTATCCCCAAATATCTCTATTAATAAAATTGACTATATAAATTTTGTTTATTTCTAAAGAATAAAAAAAAAAAAAACGCCACGGCCCGGATTTGAATTTCCCAACCTTTGCAAATTCTACAAGGGGACTCCGGTCGTAGACTAGGAGTCGCCTGCTTTCTATGAAATCTTTTGCAAAGATTTCCGGGATATCCTTGCGGAAAGCGGCTCTCAAGGCCACCGCAGTACCGGGTTGTGCCACCGTGGCAT
The DNA here is from genome assembly GCA_964467845.1 of uncultured Methanosarcinales archaeon. Lineage (GTDB taxonomy): Archaea > Nanobdellota > Nanobdellia > Woesearchaeales > CAYXTQ01 > CAYXTQ01. The sequence continues at coordinate 13,213 of CAYXTQ010000009.1, forward strand.
AAGCTTAGATATTGGTTTTTATTTATAAACTTTGTTAAAATCATTAAAAAGAAAAAATTCAATAAACAAATAATTAATAAAAAAAAAAAAGATAGAACCAGCTCGCCATTTATTGATGAAATTGCACAGTTGGCGAGCAGATAGGGCATTCGTGCTTAATTTTTTTTTTTTTATATTGATTGAAATCTTATTGAATTCAGTTTTTTATATTAAATGAATATTCATGTATTAATAAAAGGCTAAATAAGGCTTTATTATTATTTTAAAGTAGATTTAGGCTTTATTTTATGGTATAAAGCCATTTTTTATCTATTTATACTTTTTAAGGCTATATCATAATAAAAACATTTATAAATCTTGCTAAAAAAAAGGAAAGTTTTATATAGTAAATAATCATTTTATTTATAAATTTATTGTAATTATTAGATTATTATAACGGGGGTGCTTATACCTACAAGAAAAATAAAAATAGAGTTCTATAGATATAAGAATACAAATCATGGTGATAAAAAATGCCTTATGTAAAAAAATGCCCTGAATGTGGCGGAATTAATCTTTTTTTCAACAGAGAAAAAGGAGAGATCATTTGTAAAGACTGTGGTCTTGTTATAGAAGACAAGATGGTTGATTTTACTCAGGAATGGCGTGAGTTTGACAGTGAAGACAGTGAAAGGCGTAGAAGAACTGGAGCTCCTATGACCTATACACAGTATGATCAAGGCCTGGGTACAGAAGTTGGAACAAAATCAGATTTATACGGTTTAGGAGATAGAAACAGAAACAAATTCTTTAGATTAAGAAAATGGCAATACAGGATTTCTACTGCTATTGAAAGAAACTTAAAACTTGCTTTGGCTGAATTAAAAAGGGTAGCATCTTATTTAAAGTTACCTACTTCAGTAGAGGAAGAAAGCGCAAGAATTTACACTTTAGCAGTTCAACGTGGCTTAGTTAGAGGCCGTTCTATGGAATCTGTTGTTGCAGGAGCCTTATATGCTGCTTGCAGAAGGCATGAGGTTCCAAGAACATTAGATGAATTATCAGAAGCTTCTGGCATAGAGAAAAAGGAAATTGGACGTACTTATAGATTTGTTACAAGAGAACTTGGAATTACAATTCTGCCTAGTAATCCTGCTGATTATATAGCAAGGTTTGCTTCTAGTTTAAAATTAAGCCCAGAAACACAAAGCAGAGCAGTTGAGATTTTGGAAAAAGCACAAAAAGCAGAGTTAACTTCTGGAAGAGGCCCAACTGGAATTGCAGCAGCTGCCTTATATGTCGCAGCTTTAATACATGGAGAAAAAAGAACTCAAAGAGAGGTTGCAGATGTTGCTGGAGTTACAGAAGTAACCATTAGAAACAGATATAAGGAATTATTAGATGAATTGGATTTAGATAAAGAGATAAAGAAAGTCAAGAAGAAAAAGAAGAAATAAAATTTTTTTTTTTTGTTTCTATATTTTCATTAAGGAGGTGATATAAAAAAGAAAATAGATGCATTAATATGCAAACACCCTCAAAATTAGAAGAATACATTGAACAGCAATATTTGAAATACGATAATTTAAGAGATCAAAGACAATATTTAGAAGCAAAAGGTATTTTATTAGAAACAATAAATAATGCTAATAATTATAAATATGATAAGAGAAAATATCCTTTATTGCAGGATTTGTTTTCTTTAGTGAAAAAATATCTTGAGAATCAAAGTTTCAATTTTAAATATCTAGATTTCCTTTGCTCTATTATTATATCCTTTGGATTTTTAAGTAATAGAAGAGGATATGAATACACAAAGAAAGAGATTGAAAGGACTATTACTCTTCAAATCTAAACAAATATTTTTTTAAATCTATTTTTTTTTTTTTAACTTGTATCCCTTCTTTTTTTAATAATTTTATTTTTAATGCTTTGCCTGATTTTTTTCCCATATACCATCCCAAACTTCCATCTGAATTAACAACCCTATGACAAGGTATTATAATTGGTTTTTTATTGTTTTTTAAAGCATTGCCAACTGCTCTATATGCTTTAGTTCCTAACTTTTCAGCAATAATCTTATAGGTTGTTACCTTTCCTTTTGGTATTTTTTTTACAAACTCTAAAACTTTTTCATTGAATTTCATTTAATATACCTCTTAAATTCTTCTTATTCATATCTTTTTTATATATTTTTGATAATTCAATTATTTTATTTTTATTGATCTTTATATTTTTTTTGTCTAATAATTTTGAAATTTTAATAATGTATTGACAAAACTGAGTAACATTATGGGGTTTTATAGTTTTATGGCAACGTTCAAAATCTATAAGAACCGGCTTATTTTTACTAACAATAACATGCTTTACAGGATGATGCATCTCTTCCTTATTTATTTTTAAATTATCCAAAACAAACATTTGATTAAAAATAATCTTTAACATTTTTATTATATTGTTGTTATTTGATTTTTTAATAAAATCCTCAATAAATTCTCCTTTAATAAATTCATAAACAAAAAAATCATCAGAATAAAACAATAATTTTGGCCCGATTTTATGTTTATTTAATAATTTGAGATATTTTGCTTCGTTTTTAATCCTGCCAACAGCCTTTGATTCAGGATTTTTTACCTTAATTGTAACTTTTTTATTATTGAAATCGCTAGTATATATTAGGCCTCGATGGCCTTTGGTTAGTTTTGTTATTTTTTTTATTTTCTTTTTTTTTAATGAGTTTAATATTGTTGATTTTTTAATTAAATAAACATACAAATCCTCGAAAAAAATATGCTTTTTGTCTAATAGTTTAAACTCTAACATATTATTTGCTATAAATTCATCTATTTTTTCCTTTTTTGTTAAAGAAGAAAAAACAATTAATATTATTCCATTAGGTTTTAGATAGTCATTAACTTCATTAAGAAACCTTTCTATGGTCTCATAGCCTTTTTTTCCTCCATCTAAAGTTAAGTCCTTTAACTTTATATTTTCAGGTAAATATGGCGGGTTAAAGATTATTGTGTCAAACTTTGATTTAATGTTTGAAAATAAATCAGAAACAATGAATCTTATTTTTTTTTTTTTTTATTTTTTGTTTTAGATATTGAATTG
>CAYXTQ010000010.1:0-15223 GCA_964467845.1 uncultured Methanosarcinales archaeon
AAAATTAAATAAGGTGAGATAAAATATGGAAAGACGAGATTTCAGACCTAGAGGCGGTGGCTTTACACCACCTGTTGCGGTCGGAGATGAATTTGACGTAAAAATAGAAGCTGTAGGAGAGAAAGGAGATGGCATTGCAAAGAAAGACGGCTTTGTATTGTTTGTGCCAGGAGTTAGCGAAGGAGACGAAGTAAGGATAAAAGTAACAAAAGTCCTAAGAAGAGTTGGATTTGCAGAAGTATTAGGTAAAGGCGCAAAAACAGAAAAAGAAGAAGAGCCTGCAGCTGAAGAATCTGAAGAATCAGAACCTGAAGAAGAAACAGAAGAAGAAGTTCCTGAAGATTCTGAAGATTTTGGTGAAGATTTAGAAGAAAGAGAATAAGAATAACTTATTCTGTAAGTTTTTTTATTTTTTTTTTTATATTTTTAAATAATTTTATATAGTTTTAACCCTCTCTAACAATAAAATGAGGACATTTATTGCAATAGATTTTAAGATTTTAGAACATTATTTTAAGGAATTACAAAAGCAAATCCAAACAGATTTAGCTAAAATAAAGTTTACAAACGATTTTCATTTAACCTTAAAATTCTTAGGAGAAATACCAGATAAACAGGTTGAAAAAATAAAAGAATTATTGAAAGAAATAAAATTCAAGCCATTTAATGTTGAATTTTCTGATACTGGTGTTTTTCCTGATGAAGATTACATCAGGGTTGTATGGATTGGTTTTGAAGACAATAGAGATATTATTAATTTACAGCAAAAGGTTGAAAACAAAATGCAGCTTATTTTCCAAAAAGAAAAAAGATTTCATCCTCATATAACTCTTGGCAGAGTAAAGTTTGTAAAAGACAAGCAAAAATTTATAGAAGCTTTAAAAGAAATCAAGGTAGAAAAAAAAAAATTTGAAGTAAATTGCTTCAAATTAATAAAAAGCACTTTAACATCAGAAGGACCGATTTATGAGGATTTAGCTACTTTTTAAAATCGTTACCTTTATAAATAAACTTTAATTTTCAAGGTGAAAAGCCAAGGCATAATAGCTAACTATAGTTATTATGTAATGCTGCATGAGGCTAAAAATAGTGCAGCAAAAAAATAAAAAAAAAAAAAAATGACTGAAGAACAATTTTTAGTACCTAGTGACCAGTATTTAAAAGCTGGAATCCATATTGGAACAAAGTTCAGAACAAAGTATATGGAACAATTTATTTACAAGACTAGGCCAGACGGATTATCTGTCTTAAACTTACAAAAAATAGATGCAAGGATTAAGATAGCAGCAAATTTTCTCTCTCAATATGCTCCTCAAGATATTTTAATTGTAAGCAGAAGGGAAAACGGCTGGAAAGCTGTAAAAGCATTTGGAAAAGTCACTGGAACTAAAGTCTTTGCTGGGAGATATCCTCCAGGAATATTAACAAACCCACAACTAAACAGTTATATAGAACCTAAAATAATATTGGTTACAGATTCTTGGCCTGACAGAAACGCAATAATGGATGCTATTAAAGTTGGAATTCCAGTTATAGCTTTATGCGACACAAACAACCAGGCAAACTATATTGATTTAGTAGTTCCATTAAACAACAAAGGCAAAAAATCTCTTGGATTATTTTTCTGGATATTAGCAAGAGAATACTTAAAAGATAGAGGAGTTATAAAAGACGATAAAGACTTTAAAGAAAAAATAGATGATTTTACAGAAGAATAAGTTTTCTTTTTTTTTTTTTTAAATTAAAAATCTTAATAAAATATAACAATCATTTCTGATATGTTACCGATTTGTAACTACTTTAAGTTAATAACATTTGAGCAAAATTTAAATACTTAAATGTATTACTAGAGAAAAAGGTGGGATTAATTTCAATTAACAATTTATTAGATACAGAAGAGTCAAATCATTCAATATTGAAAGATGGTTGTGGTATTTTAGGCATATTTAATTTAGAAGAAGCAGTAACAGATGCTTATTATGCTTTACAGGATTTACAACATCGTGGGCAGGAGAGCGCAGGCATAGCCTTTAAGATAAAAACCGAGAACGGATATAGATTAAAAGTCATAAAAGGATTGGGCCTAGTGACTGATGTATTTAGAAATGTTAATTTAGATAAGTTTAAGGATGTAAAGACAGTTGTCGGGCAGGTTAGATATTCTACAACTGGTGGTACAAACATAGCTAATGCTCAACCACTTGTTAGAACAATAAAAATTGGTGATAAAAAATATGACTTGGCTATAACACATAACGGAAATATTACAAACTATGAATATTTGAAAAGAAAATTCTCTGACTATAAATTCAAAACTACAGTTGATTCTGAAGTTTTATTTCCGCTTCTAAATAATTCAAAGGCAGATACTCTTGAAGAGGTAGTAATAGATGCATTAAAACATCTAAGAGGATCTTATTGCTTTAATCTTTTATTTTTAGACAAGCAAACAGGAGAAGAAACAATAATTGCTGCAAGAGATCCTCACGGGTTTAGACCCTTAGTTATTGGTAAGAAAAACAAAGCATACATCGTATCATCAGAATCGTGTGCTATTGGAAAAAAAGGAGTAAGTGGTATGGAAGGAGATTATATTTGTGATGTAAATCCAGGGGAGATTGTTGTATTTAGAAAAAACACTGAGCCAAAACCAATACAATTTGCAAAGCCGGATTATCATTATTGCGATTTTTGTAAGATATACTTCTCTAGACCAGACAGTATTTTACAAAATCCAAGGACGACTCTAGATAAAATAGTAAAAAATCCTGATGATGATGAGAAAATGCCCCTACCAACGTATCATACATTAAGGCAGAAATTAGGAAGTCAATTATATTCTGAAATATTAAAAAAAGAACTCCAATTCAAAGCAGACGTAGTGGTTCCTTTTCAATATTCTGGGATTGATCCTGCGATAGGATTTCATAACGTATCAGGAATCCGATATGATTCAGCTATACTTAGAAATCTTTATATTCCAAGAACATTCATTATGGGGAGGAAGTATGAAAGAGAGAGAGCAGTCAGCCGTAAACATTCACCTATTCCAGATGCACTAGATGGTCTAGAGGTACTTCTAGTTGATGATAGCATTGTAACAGGAAACACTACTAAAAAAAGAGTTCAGGCAGTAAAAAATGCTGGAACAAAAAAAGTTTATGTTGGAATTGCGTCTCCACCAATTATTGAAGAATGTGACAAGGGAGTTGACACAAAAAGAAGAACCCTAATTGCAAGGAAATTCTTAAACGAGGTAGGGTACACACCCAAACAATTCTACCTATATCAAGAAGTACGGGACCAAGTAATTGAGAAAATAAGAGAATATATAGGAGCAGATAAGCTGTATTTCCTAAGCTTTGAGGGAATGCGTGAGTGCTTCCCTAAGAATATTGGCTATTGTGGCCAGTGTTTAACAGGAATTGACCCTTTAAAAAGTAACCACTAAAAAGTTACAAAAAACAAAAGATTTATAAATAAATTGATTTTTTTTTTTTCGAAATAAAATGAATCAAGTAATAACTGATAAAAATATACTAAACCAAATAGCACTTCTCATAGAATTAAATCCGCAAGCCTTTAATACAGACACCCTTAATTATTGCAAGGTATTAAGAGAAGAACACTATCCAAAGTACAAATGTACATATGTGTATTCTGATCAAGGAATTATAGATAAAGCTGAAATTGATGAGTTTCAGATCTTTGGATTTCCATATGGTGAACTTCAGCAAGCCTTAGATAACCCTGAAAAAATTAAAAGAATAAGAGTATATCAGGAACTAAGAACATGTGCAGAGCATTATGAAGAACTATTAGAAAAAATTTGTACTGGTGAAGGCTGGAAAGTTGAAGTTCCAGACAAATGGCAGGAATACAATCTAGAAGGGATTTTTGGTGACTCCTTAGTTTTTGCACCATGTAGAGCAAAAGGACCAAGAGTCTTTACAATAAGACACGGTCTTGTAATATATCCGGACTGCGAAGTAGATGATTCAATAGGTAGATTTTCTCCTGTAAGAAATGAAGAAGAACAAAAGGCGTTTGAAAAAGATATTGACTTAGACAGAATAATTATAAAAGCATTTACCGAAGCATATAATTTAAAAAACGTCTATGAAGGAGTAAATGGAGCAGTAAGACCGAGTTAAAATGAGACAAATATCATACCAAGACCTTCTCAAATTAGTTAAGATACATAGGCCTATAGAAATTAAACAAGAACATATTAAAATTGCTGAGGGTGAAAAACCAAATCAGCCCGAGTTAGTAGATATAGCTGCAAATTATCCAACTATTAATACAAATAATACAAGTGGATATATTCTTCCAAGTGAAAAAATTCCTTTTCCATTTGGTGACAGATTAATACATTTTGGAGCAGGAACTGAAAGAATTCATGATGAAATAACCTCTATGTTAGATGAAATGATACAAAATGCCATTGATCATGGTAATATAAATAAACCTATTTACTTACTCTGGCATAAGTGTGGTAAGGGAAAAGAAGTTTATATAGTAAACTATGGAGAAAAAGAATTTGATATTGATGAAAAACTTAAAAGAAACACGGAAGTTAACGAACTTACAGGCTTAGACATTCTTATAGGCCGTTCTAAATATTTTGAATTTTTCAATATAATTGATTCAGACAAAAAGAAAGGAACTTTACTTAGAATAATTCTAGAGCAAGAAAAAGACGAATCTTGCACATATATTGGGCACAAATTATTCAAAACAACCTAAACCCTTTACCCTCTTTTGTTCCAATAATCCCTCCTTCTACAATTTTAAATAAAATCTCTTTTTCGCTGGCTATTGACCTATGTTTCCTTAAAATAGCCCTTCTATTTCCAGAAGGAGTTATTTGTAGCTCAATAAGACACTTGCTGCTATACTTTAAAATATCTCCACCAACAATATTTACCTTGTTTTTATCTTCAAAATCAGCATAAACTTGGTTAGTAATCAATACCAGAATATTCTTCTTCCTAGAAATCTCTGCTAAATAAGATAACTGTTTGCCCAATTCTCTATTAACCTCATAAACATCCTCTGCTTTACCCAACTCTAGCCTATATAACATAGCTATTGTATCTACCACTATTAAACCAATTTTATCATTTATAATATCCTTTAACTTCTCAAAACTTTTTTTCTGCTCATTAAAATTTGTTGGCTTTAAAAAAATAAAATAGTTTAATATTTTTTTATAATCCAAAGCAATCTGCTTTAATCTTTCCAAAGAAAAACTTCCTTCTGTGTCAACATAAATGACCTTTTTACCCTTTCTTGCAACATTTATAGCACATAACAAAACAAGATTAGTTTTTCCGCTACCAGCAGGACCATAAATAGTGGTAATTACATCAGAATCATAACCTCCTTCTAACATTTTATCCAGTATTTTGCTTCCACTAGGTATTTTAGCCATCTTAATACTAAATTCACAACTTTTTTATATATTTTACTAAAAATATTTAAATCCCATATACAACATAATCTAAATATGAAAATAAAGAAAGAGTATATATTCCTTATATTAATATTCTTATTAACATTAGGTATAAGGCTATATTATACATTCCAGACACCTTATTTTGACACAGAGGCATACTCTATTATAAGGGAAGTTGACCATATACAGAAGGCAATAACTCCTTTATTTAAGGATGATTTAAGCTATGGTGGCAGAAACCTAATTTTCCCTCCTTACTATTACTATATAATTTTTTTTTTTAAAATAATACTTGGAAGTTTTTTAACCTTTAAACTTATACCAAATATATTTGCCTCTTTGCTGATTTTTGTTGTTTATATGTTATCTTTTAACATAACAAAAGATTACAAAGCATCTTTATTTGCATCTTTTCTGTCAGGATTTATCCCTATTTTTTTTTATGAAACCATAACTAATATATCAGTTTATACCTTAATAGTTCCACTAACCTTTTTTACTTTATTTTGCTTCATAAAAATTAGTGAAAACAAAAAATATGTTATTTATTTTATAACCTCTTTGGCATTATTAAGATTAAGCCACCCTTCTGCCATCTTGCTAGTTTTTGTTTTATTATTATACTTATTAGTTGTTAGACTAGAAGGGCTGAGGTATAGTAGGGAAGAATTAGAACTAATCATTTTCTCCACATTTATTATGGTTTGGTCTTTGTTTATTGTATTTAAAAAACCACTATTAGTGCATGGACCTTATGTTATATGGCAAAACATACCTGCACAAGTGTTATATCAATATTTCAGTGAATTTAACATCTTAGAGGCAATATACAATATAGGTATTGTACCATTTGTGTTTGGTATTTACATAATATACAATTTTACTTTAAGAAAAAAAGATAAAAAAATGTATTTATTGGTATCCTTTGCAATTTCAATGTTAATACTATTATGGTTAAAATTAATACAACTAAAAATTGGTTTGATATTTCTGAGCGTCATTCTTACTATATTGTTTGCAAAATTTTTTTTGTTTTTTTTTGCTTATCTGGAAAAGACCAAATTTTATAAGTTTAAGTCAGTAATTTACATCTTGTTATTTTTTTTGATTATAATGACCTCATTTTTACCGTCTATAGCCTCTGCTAAAAAATCGATAGAAGAATCTGTAAATTCCAATGAGGTTAGGGCTTTAGAATGGATAAAGGGCAATACAGAAAAAGATAGCGTAATACTCTCTACTGTCGAAGAAGGTTATTTAATAACCTCAATTGCTGAAAGAAAAAATGTTGCAGACCCTAATTTTTTATTAATTGAGGATGCAGAGCAACGTGTAAAGGATATTGAGCAAATGTATGTAACTATTTTTGAGACAGAATCAATTAATCTGTTAAATAAATATGGAATAAACTATATTTATTTCTCTGGCAGGGCAAAAAAACAGTTTGGAATACAAGAAATAAAATATATTGATGAAAAATGTTTTGAACTTGTTTATGATAACAAAGTCAAAATATATAAGTCACTATGTGTTATGGAAGAGTAAATGATAAAAAAAATAATTAATAATGAAAAAAAAATATGCATCTTATTTTTAATAGTTGCACTTTTAGTATTAAGCATTCCGCTGATATTTAGGCTTATCAACAAAAACCCCATAATTACCGGAGAAGAGCCATACTATCATCTGAGGATTGCTAAAGAAATAGCAGAAAAAAAAAAAATAGACTATGATCCATTAAGCTATGCAGGAAGAAATTATGTATTCGACCCTTATGATTATTTTTTGGCATTTACCTATAATTTGTTTGGCAATAAAATTTTTATTATAACGCCACTTATTTTAGCTTTTTTTTCTGTTATTTTATTTTTTTTTATTATCAAAAAACTTGGATTAAATCTAATGACCTGCTTCTTAATAATGCTTGCACTCACCTTTTCTCCTATTTTCATATACACATTCACAGTTTTAAATAAACACTCTTTAGTAATATCTCTTATGTTATTAGGATTTTTATTTTTTATTGACAGAAGAATACTGCTGAATGTTTTTTCAATCATAATCTTCAGCACAATCCCTATTTTTAATACAATAGCAAGTTTAATAGTAATATTATTGGTTTTATCTTACTCTTTATATACAAAAAAAAAAAAAAAACAGGTTTATGCAGCATTAATTTTTGTATTACTTGTTAATTTACTATATTATCTTATTATTTATTTAAAATACGGATTTCCTGAAAGAGTAACCTTTGTCTCTGTAAATTATTTACAAATATTGCTCTCTGATTTAGGTTCATTCACCGGATTATCGCTGTTTACAATAATGCTAACAATAATTGGTTTAATAGCAACATGGGAATACAAAAAAAAATTATGGCCGATATATTCCACTATTTTAATTCTTCTAGTTAGTTTAGCTCATTTTAGTTATTCAAATATATACCTTAAATTTGTAATAACCATTTTTACAGGCATAGGATTTTATAAAATAATAAGTATGGAATGGAAGCTCAAGTTTATAAGGGATTTGAGTATTTTTATAGTAATACTAGGATTAATATTCTCAACCACCTCTCATATTCATAGGTTAGTTAATGCATTACCTGATAAAAATATAAAAGAAAGCCTACAATTCCTTGGTGTTTATTCTGACCCTGAGGAAATAGTTTTATCCCACTATAGCCGTGGCTTTTGGATAGAATATTACGCAAATAGGGCATCTATTATTGATTCTTTTTTTACGTATGCACCATCTCCTAATGAAAGATATAAAGATATAAATGCTATATTCTATGGAGTAAATTTAGAGGACACAAAAGAGTTATTAAATAAATATAATGTAAATTATATTTACATCGATAATGAAATGAAAAAAGGTATTGTTTGGAAAAAAGAAAAGCAAGGCTTACTATTTTTATTTAGAAATAACGAAACATTTAAAAATATCTATGATAAAGACGGCATAGAAATATGGCAGTATAAAAAAGAAGATTAAAATGCAGTTTGGCGATATTTTAATTTACACAACATCTTACTTTGGATTATTTACAGCCATATTCTTCTTGTTCACTATGTATGAAAATAAACATAAACTAAAGGTGCCAAAAATAAAAAAAATATACAAAGTATCTGTTATAGTTCCTGCATATAATGAAGAAAAAACAATATCCAAAACAATAAAGTCACTATTAAATCTAGATTATCCTAAAGACAAACTTGAGATTCTTGTTATAGATGATGGTAGCACTGATAACACATATAAAATAGCAAAACAATTTGAAAGTAAAAATGTAAAAGTCTATACAAAGAAAAACGAAGGCAAAGGTGCTACTTTAAACTTTGGTTTAGAAAGATGTTCTGGAGAATTAGTAGGAGCTTTAGATGCAGATTCGTTTGTGGCAAGAAACGCTTTAAAACACATTATAGGTTATTTTACTGACAAGGATGTCATGGCTGTTACGCCATCTTTAAAGGTTTATACTCCTAAAAGCATACTGCAAAAGATTCAGATGATAGAGTACCTTATTGGAGTCTTTTTAAGAAAAGCATTTGCTTTTTTAGGCTCAGTCCATGTAACTCCAGGGCCATTTTCTATTTACAGGAAATTTTTTTTTGATGCATATGGAGGTTATGACGAAAACAATATTGCAGAAGATCAAGAAATAGCTTTCAGAATTCAAAGTAAAAAATACATTATCGAGAACAGCGAAACTGCAAACGTTTATACAGTCTCTCCTAGCTCATTTAAGAGCTTGTTAAGGCAAAGAGTAAGATGGTATGTCGGCTTTATACAAAATACAATAAATTATAGGCATCTGTTTACTAAAAAGCACGGAAACCTTGGCTTATTTATATTGCCTGGTTCTTTTATCTCTGTTTTTTTAGTTATACTATCATTGTTTTATTTTTTATATAAGTTTATTGAGAACACATCCAAAAATTTAATAAACTATTATCAGATTAAATTTGACCTTTTAACATTAATTGACTTTAAACTTGATAGTTTCTATCTTAATATTAGTACAATAATGCTGTTGTCAGTATTATCCCTAATAGCAGGCATAACAGTAGTGTATGTTGCAAAAAAGATTTCAAAAGAGAATACAAAAATAAAAATTTCATACATATTCTACCTAATATTCTATTGGCTTTTGTTTGGCTTTTGGTGGTTTATTTCAGTAGCCTATAAGTTATTTGGAAAAAAAATTGAATGGAGAAAATTAAATGAACGCTAAAAAAATAAATAAAACAAAATATTTCGCTGTTTTTGCTACAACTACTTTAATTTTTTTAATAGGATTAGTTATAGGTAACAACATAAGTAATAACAAACTTAGTAAGGTTGATACTTTAGAACAAGATTTAAGGACAGATACTATGGCTGTTGAACTCCAGTATTTATTATTAGCAGAGGATCCGTGCTCAACTGTAAACTCTACCACCTTAACAGAAGAATTGTACGAAATTGGTGCAAAACTGGATTTTATGGAGGAAAGATTAGGAAAAAAAAATCAAGATGTAACAAGACTAAAGAATTATTATTCACTACTTGAGATACGCCATTGGCTTTTTATGAAAAAACAAAAAAAAGAATGTAACAGTGATAATACTTTAATATTATATTTTTATTCAAACTTAGGTGATTGCAATAGATGTGAAGAACAGGGTTTTGTCCTTAATTATTTAAGAAAAAAATATTCTAAAGTAAATGTTTATTCTTTTGACATTAATATGAATAATATTGCTTTAGATACAATAAAAAGTATGTTTAATGTTAATAAAGCACCAACTATAATAATAAATGAGAACGTTTTAGAAGGATTTAATAATCTAGATTACTTAGAAACCTTTATTTCTTAGATTTGAGTAAGTCACCTATTGTTAATGTATCTGATTCTATTTTTCTTAACTTGCCGTGCTCTTCCTCATACTGCTCAATTAATTTTATTTTTAGGAACCTTTCAATCTTTCTTGCCAAAGCGATACTTGGCTCAAAGTTTCCTGTTTCAATTTTATGTATTATTGAAATCTTTTCATTAATTCTTTTTGCAAATTCTTCCTGTTTTAGGCCTAAAGATTCTCTTTTTTTTTTTATTATATCCCCGTAATCTGGGTTTATTATTTGTATTACCTCTCTTTTTTTTTCTTCTTTTATCACTTCTTCTATTTTTTTTTTTTCTTTTAATTTTGGCTCTGGCTCTATTTTTTTTATTACTTTACCAAACTTTGCACATTCATTACACACATTCATCTCAGTCCCTTCTATTATTGCAATAACCAGATTTTTATCCTTACCACACATCTCACATTGCATTTTATTCACCTATTATTGTGACAATAACATTTCTATTGCTTCTTGGTCCGTCTAATTCCACAAACATAATACTTTGCCATTGTCCCAATTGCAATCTTCCATTTTTTATTGGAACAGTTTCACTTGGACCAATAATTGCTGCTTTTATATGAGCATCAGCATTTCCATCTATGCTATCATGTCTCCATTTTCCTCTCGGAATTAACTTAGCTAATGCTTCATTAAAATCTTCGCAAACATTAGGATCATAGTTTTCATTAATTGCAATAGCTGCAGTAGCATGAGTGCAAAATATGTTGCAAACCCCTTCCTTTACCTTGCTTTCTTTTACTATTTTTTCTATCTCATCATTTATATCAATCATCTCTAGCCTTTTAGATGAGCTTATTGTAATTACCTTCTGCATAATATTATAATTAATATAAGGGTTTAAAAATATTTCGCTATAACTTCAACCTAATTCAAACTTATCAAAAACTATTTATATACTGCTTATATTCTAACTTCTATGACAAAAGAGAAATTTTTATTATTATCTTTAAATGAAGAAAAAGCTAAAAAGCTAGCTCAGGTTATAAGTAACGATACATCAAGAAAAATATTGGATTATTTGGCAGATAAAGAATCTACTGAAAGTGAACTAGCTGAAAAACTTAATATCCCAATTTCTACTGTACACTATAATCTACAGGCTTTAATTGAAGGCGGCTTAGTTGTTGCTGAAGAATTTCACTATAGTAAAAAAGGAAAAGAGGTTCTGCATTATAAATTGGCTAATAAGTATATTATTATTGCTCCAAAGGCAATTTATGGAATTAAGACTAAATTAAGAACAATATTGCCTGTTGCTTTAATATTAGCATTAGTTTCAGGTGGCATCCAAATATTTTCAAAATTGTATCAAAAAGGAATATATGGATCTACCCAGACGTTTAGTAAAGCTGCTCCTGTTGTTGCTGAAAAAATGATTGCAGAAGCACCCGCACCAGTAGAAGAAAAGATTATGGAAGCAGCTGCTCCTGCTGTAAATGAGACTGCTGAAGAAGTTGTTAAAACATTAGTTAATGAGCCATCTTTCTGGTCAAATATTACCTTATGGTTTGTTTTAGGCGCTATATTTACCTTAATACTTTACTTCCTTTTTGAGAAACTAAGAAGCAAAAAAGAATGAAAGTTATAGCTGTTACAGGCTCTGTTGGAACTGGTAAAACTTTTTTATCTAAAAAATTAAGCAAGGAATTGAATTATAAGTATATAGATGTAAATAAAATAATAAAAAAATATAATATTTCTGAATGTTATGATAAAAAGAGGAAATGTAAGATTATAGATGTAAAAAAATTAAATAAAATTTTAATCAATGAAATAAAATCATTAGAGAAAAATTCAATAAAAAAAGATTCATTATTAAAAAAATCATTTAAAAAAAAATTAATAAAAAAAAAAAAAAAGGAATTGTCATAGACTCACATCTAAGCCATTACCTTCCTTCAAAATATGTTGATTTGTGCATTGTAACCAAATGCAACCTTAAAACCCTGGAAAAAAGATTAAAGAATAGAAAATATTCTAAAGCCAAGATAAGAGAAAACTTAGACTGTGAAATATTTGATGTTTGCTATAATGAAGCTTTAGAAAATAAACATAAAGTTAAGGTTGTTTATACTGATAAATTTTGAGAAAATCATCTAATTTTCTTTCTTTATTGTATGCCTTAACCTTATTAAACCTGCTTCAATTCTTGCAAAAGTCAGGCTTTTCCTATTATATTTACTTAAATTTATTTTATATATTCTAGCAACCTTCTTTACAATTGGCAATGGTTCAGGATTACTTTTTTTCCAAAAAGGCCTTAATTCTCTAAGAAAAATATTTGTAGTTACAGGCCCAACACCATAAAACTCCATTAACCTATTTTCCAAGTCTTCATTATTTTTTGCTTTTTCATGCATTTTTTTTAAACTTCCTTTATACCTTTTTATAAGCATTTCACAAATTCTTAATATTTTTGTAGATGTTTTCTCATCATAACGCACATAACCTCCTTTCCTCATAACTGGATTTACTAAGAAATTCCAACCTGTTTTTAATATTTTTTTTTTATTCAATAATTTATATTTCTCAAAACTTTTATAAGTGTTCTTTGCAATAGTTTCTGGTATTCTAGCTCCAAAAAGAATGCTAGCTAAAAACCATTTAAATAATTCTTTGTCATTATTCTTTCTTAAGTTTATTCCTAATTCTTCAGAATATAGTTTATTTTTTTTTAATTTATTCACTTCCATACATTATGATTGTTCAAAATTAATTCTTAAATCTTTTGATTTAAACTATCTTATTTAAATGCAGGATCTTTGATTTTATTCTTTAATTTTTCATATACAAACGGATGAACATATTCTTTAATTCTTTCTAGACCACCTTTGCATTTAACTATTTCTCTGATAAGACTAGAGCTAAGAAATCTATATTCTTCTAAAGCCTCATACAATATAGTCTCAATTCCCGGATCTAATGTTTTATTTGCAAGCACTCTTCTATTCTCATATTCTAAATCTAGTTTATCTCTCCATCCCCTTATAATATACCTTGAACCAACCGACCTCACAAAATCAACCAATAATTTATTTCCTAGTTTATCAACACCTACTCTATCAGCAAAATTCTCTAAAGATTCTCTGGCCACCTCAACCCTCTCATCAGGATTGAACATATAATATTTATCTGGCATTTCACAAACTAACACAACAATATGATTAAATTCTTTTAATCCTCTTTCAGTTATATCTCTATGACCATATGTAAAAGGATCAAAACTACCTGGATAAACAGCTTTACTTTTCATAATCAGCTCAGTTAATGTTAAAACTTATAAATCTTACCATTTTATTACTACTTTTAAATACTTACAAATAAGAAAGATTTAAATAATAACATCTCTTTTTAATAAAAATAAAAATGAAAGAAAACATAGGTCAAGTAGTTGTAGCAGAAATTATTGGATTTGCTCCTAACCCTTATTATAAAATAAAAGCTAAGGTTAAAACAGGCAATTTAAAAGGAGAAGAAATCTATGTTGCCCATAGAGGTAATCCTAATAACCTAAAAGGCGATATTGCCATCAGATTAGATAAGCTAAAAAAAATATATAATGAGTTAAATGACATAAATATTTGTGGTTATTTTGTTACTTCTACAATTCCAGTAAATTTTGACTATTATTCTGCTAATAATATTATATTATATGGTAGATGGCTTCCTAAATGGAAAGAAGTGGATTGGATTAAAGGTAAAATTGTGCATCAAGTTCCTGTTATTGGTAAAATTGGAGAACATTATGATATTGGAATAATGGTCCTAAATTTACATTATATGAATTATAATGGCAAACCTTTGCCATTTACACTTTACTCCCATAATAAACCAGAACTTGAGCTTGATATAGATAAAAAACCAAAAAGCCCTTCCTTAGCATTAAAAAGATACTTACAACGTTTAGATAAGAATTTAACTATAGAAGTTCCAAGAGTAGTTACTTTTGATGAAGGTTTAGAAGATAGAATATTTTCATTATTTGAAAGAACAGACTTAAGATGTATTCCAATGGAACCTCAAAAATAAAAAAAAAAAAATTAAGTTTTTTTTTTTTTTTAAAAAAATTATTATTGAATTCTTATTAATTATTTTTTTTTTATTGATTTCACTCTAATACTTCCACCTCATCAACTATCCCATCTGAATCTAAGTCAACACCTTCAACTACTTTTGCCAATATTTTATCATTGAACTTATTGCCTTTTATAATCTCATTGAAATGTTTTATGAAAGCAATCATTACAGCTCTTGTTCCAGCATATCTCTTGCCAGCAACTAATAATATATACTTCTTAGGATTAAAGGGATTCTTTACTTTAGTAATAATCCCAGTTTCATCAGATAAATACTCTTTGCCAGAAATTAAAGATTTAATCTTCCAGTTCTCTTCTTTGACAAACTTTATTTGTAATTTATCATTTATCCTCTCAGTAACAGAATTTACAACAGGACCACCAATCAAAATAATATTTTTCTCTAAATCATCTTTATGAGCTTCTGTATCTAATTTTACATTTAATGAAGGAATATAATTCAGAAAAGTTCCTAAAAACAAGGCTAAATCAATTCCATAATAACCATCTCTGCTACGTGCTTTTTCAGGTCCATGTGGATCAGGACTTCCAACTATTATAACACAATTCAAATTGCCATCTTCTATAAAAGGCTCTAGAAAAGATTTTGGCTTTTCCTCCAACTCAGTTATTTTTTGTGTTTCCTGAAACTCTTTAAACTTTATTACAAAAGAAGGCTCAACTATTTTATAAAAATTAGCAAAAGCTCCTCTAATTACATCCCTTTTAGCAACCTCAATTATCTTTGCTTTCTCTAAATTCCTTATATGATAATATA
>CAYXTQ010000011.1:0-1208 GCA_964467845.1 uncultured Methanosarcinales archaeon
TATTGTAAATTTGATAATTATGATTTTAGTTTCCAAAATATGCAGAAGTTTAATGAAACAGGCAACGTTGAGCACACATTATATGATTACATGCTGGATTCAAGCTATAAATACAAACTTAATGTAAAATGTAATGACAGCTACAAATATGAAATAGTATCTAAGAGCTTTGTTTTGTATTTTGATGATACCCCTCCTGTAATAACCGAAAAATATGCAGAACCCAGCAATATTGTAGAATATCCGCCAAAAACAAAATTAGTTGTTAAAACTAATGAAGATTCTGTTTGCAAATACAGTTTGGACAAAACAAATTTTGAGGAAATGCAATCTTGGTTTATTAACTCTGAAAATTTCAGTACAACTAATGAGATAAACACAACATTGCCTAGCGAACCTTCTGAAAAGAGTTACTTATATCATATTAAATGTAAAAATAAAGCAGGTCTTATTTCAACTCAGGATGATACTATTGCTGTAAATGTAAATTTAGCTGCTGAACTGACAATTTATGTTAGGACTCCATCACTTTTATCAACAAGCACCGTTGATTTAGATGTAAGCACAAATAAAGCTGCTCAATGTCTTTATGGTAATGAATCTGGCAACTACGCATATTCCCTAAGCACAACAGACAATAAAAGGCATAAAACAACATTAACTTTACGCACAGGTTCTTATACTTACTATATATTATGTAGGGCTTATCCAGAAGAGGCAACAAACACTATAAGCTTTTTAATAGACACTACTCCTCCTGTAATGTCGTATGTAAGAGAAATTGGTTATGGCAATGAATCGCATAAAACTTATAAAACAAACTCGTTAAAAGGAGAATGGAAGGCAGAAGATAATGAAAGTAGTGTAACACAATATAACGTATTACTTTATCTAGATAATGAATTTAGTGCAGATGAGATTATAGAAACTACTACTACATCTGACACAGAAGAAGAGTTTACTGGATTGCAATTAAATGATTCTGAAAAATATTATTTTAAGGTTAGTGCAAAAAATACCGTCGGATTATGGAGCAATAACAAAACAGGAGATGGAATTACTGTAGATACAAGCTTAGCTCCAACAAGCTGTAATAATGGTAAAAAAGACAGTAATGAGGCTGGTGTTGACTGCGGCGGCGTTTGTCCGGCTTGCGTGGCGCCTCCTGTTCCAGGCTTGCTTGTTTACTATAAATTTGAGGGAAATGC
>CAYXTQ010000011.1:1218-14944 GCA_964467845.1 uncultured Methanosarcinales archaeon
GCAACAGCCTGCAGTAAAAACTCTGATTGTAGTACAGGCTTCTGCAATGAAGGAAAATGTAAAGAATCAACTTGCAATGACGATTTAAAAGGCCCGAAAGAAGCTGATGTTGACTGCGGAGGAAACTGCAGTGAAAAATGTGAAGTAGGAAAATCTTGTGGAGAAAACGACGATTGTAAATCAGGAAATTGTGATATTAGCATTGGAGAATGTGTTGAAGCAGGCAAATGCAATAATAATAAGTTAGACCCTGGAGAAACAGATGTAGATTGCGGTGGCGTTTGCTCAACTAAATGTGAAAACGGGTATAATTGTGAATCCAATTATGACTGTGATAGTGGTTACTGTATAGATAACATCTGTGCTGAACCAGACAAATGTAATAACAACAAATTAGACCCTGAAGAAACAGACATTGACTGCGGAGGAAGCTGCAGTCCGTGCCAAACAGGAAAATCATGCTCAACAGATAATGACTGTTTATCAGGTAATTGTGAAAATAATGTTTGTGCTGAGGCAGTTACAGATAAAGATAACGATGGTTTGAATAATGAATGGGAAGACAGGTATAATGAGGGCAACCTGGATCCTAACATATATGATACAGACGGAGATGGAACTTCTGATGGAGAAGAAGACTTTGATGATGACAGTTTAACAAATATACAAGAGAGCCAACACGGCACAGATCCTAATAAAAAAGATACAGATGGAGACGGCTACTCTGATAAAGAAGAAATAGACAAAAACACAAATCCTCTAGATCCTGATGATTACCCGAAATCTAAAGCACTCTTTTATATATTCTTATTTATAGCATTAATACTATTTGGTGTTGGAATTTACTTTGGATATAAAAAATATAAAGAGATGAAGGAAGGCAAGATAGAAATTCCACCAATAGGTGAAGAACAAATAATGCCTGGATTAGGATTTGAAAAAAAAGTCCAGCCCAAGAAACAAGGAATATTACAAAAACTTACTCCCCCAGCAATTATAAGAAAAATAGATAAAGCACGGGAAGAAAAACTAAAAAAAAGAGAAAAAATATTTGATAAATTTGGTTTTAAAGAACCATCAGCAAAAGAAGAAATTAAGCCAAAAGAGGAAATAAAGACAAAAACAACTGAAGAAGGTCCAAGAGTTGGATGGGTTGAATTAGAAACTCCGAAAAAAGAAGTAGAAAAAACAAAAGAAAAGGAAAAAATATCAACCATATTTGAGAAATTACCTAAAACAGCAGGTAAGGATGTTTTTGCAGCATTATCTAAGATGGTTGGTGCAGAGGTTAAAGAAAAAACAGTAAAAGAATTTAAAGACGTTGTTGAAAGAAAGAAATTAACAAAAGAAGAACTTATTGAATTAATAAATAA
Organism: uncultured Methanosarcinales archaeon; assembly: GCA_964467845.1. GTDB lineage: Archaea > Nanobdellota > Nanobdellia > Woesearchaeales > CAYXTQ01 > CAYXTQ01. Next base: position 2,592 of record CAYXTQ010000011.1, read on the forward strand.
ATTTTCTAAAGAGAAGAAACTTGATGAAGACGCCTTGCATAAAATATTGGTTTCTATACTTGAAGAGAAAAAAACACCTGTTAAAAAAGAGATAAAAGAAAAATTACCGACTATTGTGAAAAAAGAAACTAAGAAAAGAAAAATAAACAAAGGAAAGAAAAAAGAAAAAAGAAAAAAGAAAAAAGAAAAAAGAAAAATAAAAAAAAAAAATGTGTTCTAGAAAAAGCCAAGTTATTGGACAGGTTTTTATTTATATCTTAGCACTAATCATTTTTTCCTTAGTATTGTTATATGGTTATAAAACAATAAAAAATTTTAGTAATAAAGCAGATGACATAAGTTTAATCCAACTTACTACTGATATTAAAACATCAGTAAAAAAAATAAGTTATGATTACGGAACTGTTATAAAAAAAGAAATTTCTATTCCAGGGAAATATAGTCATGTTTGTTTTATTGATTTAGATCATCAGGCAGAAATTTCTTTACAAGACGAACATCCGGCAGTTTACAACAGCTGGTATGATAGAGCACAATCTAACATGTTTCTAATAACAGAAAAAGAGGAAATACAGCCTTATCATATAGAAGGAATAAAAATACTAGATAAATATGAATGTTTAGATGTCAAGCAAGGAAAAATCATACTAAGATTAGAAGGAAAAGGCGATCATGTAGAATTATCAGAGTGGAAATAAATAGTATGTAAAAAATAATAATAATAATCAGTAGGTTCACAAACACAGTAGTCAAACATAGTTTGTCTTAAGTACGAAGTTGAACAATTATTTTTTTTTTTTAAATTTTTATAATAATTCAATGATAATTTTTAAAAATAATAAAAACTGGAAGAAGTGCACAATTAATTGTTATTGTGGTATACACGAGAAAATCCAAAGGATTTTCTGTGTCCTGAAAATTCAAAGAATTTTCATGAAAACCTAATGATTAATTAAAATATTGATAAAAAAAAAATGGATAAAAAAAAAAAAGGTGCTATAGAAATACAGTTTAACTGGATTTTTATTTTAATAATAGGTGCTATTATTTTGTTATTTTTTTTTTCTATTGTAAAAACACAGAAAACTATTTCTGAAAAAAAAATATCCACTACAATTAGAAGAGACATAAGAGCAATATTAACTGGTGCAGGAGTTAGTACAGGAACTGCCTCTTTAGTTGAAATTCCAAAGACACAAATAAATTATGATTGTGAAGGCTACTCAATACAAAAAACAAACCCGATTAAACCAATAGTTAGTTTTTCCCCGGATTCTATAAATGATATAAAATTAATGTTATGGGCCCTTGACTGGAATATTGGCTACAGGGTTACTAATTTTTTATACATTACCTCTCCTAATATAAGATACATTCTAGTTTACAAAGATAATGATCAAAAAATATTTGTTGATATAATAAATGAAACCCTGCCATCAGAATATATTGAAGAAAAAAAAGAGAGAAAGATTATGATGAATAAAGAAACAATATTGCTTGATGATGGTGATTTTATAGGTTTAGAAGATAAAAATAACTATAAAGTAAGATTTTTATTTTTTGATGAGAAACCAGAAGGATTAGATATCAGTGAATTGGAAGGAATGAAAGATGAGGATGTAACCGCTATTAAAATAGAATTAGATAATAGTTGTGGAAATAACTTAGACTGTTTTGGAGAAGTTAAATTTTATAAAAAAGATAATAATGTTTTTGGAAGTGCTGAAGGAAGTTCTTATTTTATTAAATTGCCTGGTTTAATTGGAGCAATGTTTGGTGATTTAGAAACTTATAACTGCAACATGGAAAGCGCTTTTAAAAGACTGCAAATAGTAACACAAATTTATCTTAATAAAACAAGAGCACTAAAAGAATACTATACAACCCAACTTAATTACCCATGTATCACTATAATGGATGAGATTGAAAATGCTTTAGATAACATTAAAAATGAAGTTGATAATATACTAAATGATTTTGATACAGAATTTGACAAGCAAAATTTAGAAGACATATACAACACTATTACTCAATTAGAAGACTTAAATGATAGAGCAATAAAACTATCATGCGCTGAAATTTACTAAGCACAAAAAAAAAAAATTGTAAAAAAAAAATTTTATGAAAATGAGAAAGAAATCACAAATGGAGATAATGGGCTTGGTTATAATAGTCATCCTTATAACCTTAGGTTTGTTTTTTGTTGTTAGGTTTATGATAACAAAGCAACCTTCTGAGATAAAAAAATATTATACAAGAACAGAAACAACAGCCAACATTCTAAACAGTTTGTTAAAAACAAACTCAAAAGATTGTTATGGAATGACAACTACGCAACTATTGCAAGATTGCGCTGAAAATAAAGATACCCTTAACCAAATAAAATGTGAAAATGAGCAATATTCTTGTGATCATGCACTATATATAATAAAAACCATTTTTGATGCAACACTAAAAGAGTGGGGTGACCAAAATTTTGACTTTAAGGCATCTGTAAATAATAATCTTATATTAAATTATACCAATAAGGGTTGTTTTGGAGAAAAAGAATCTAAACAATACTATATACCTACAGAAATAGGCACCTTAATCATAAACCTAGAGGTTTGTTAAATGAAAAAAAAAAAAAAAAAGCCAGATAGGAACATCTGAAACTATTGCAATATTATTTATATTTTTTGTTTTAGTAGCATTTGGTTTTATGTTTTACCTAAGGATTCATAGTGCTTCTATTAAAACACAATATGAAAAAAGTACAGATTTAGTAGCTATAGAGATAACCCAAAAAGCCTCCTTTTTGCCAGAGTTACAATGTTCTAAAAAGAACGTAATAACCGATAACTGTATAGATATACTTAAATTAGAATCAGCAAAAGAAATTATTAATATAAACAAAGAAAATTATTATGATATGTTTTTTAGCAGTGAAATAGTAGTTGAAGAAATCTACCCAACAAAAAAAACATGGGTGCTATACAACAACACAATCAATGATACCTCTGCTATATTTACACCAGTTCCTATTCTGTTGTATAACGCCACCTCAGATGAACATTACTTTGGTGTTTTACAAATTAAATATTTTCCAATAAAGTAACTGAAAGTATAGAAAGTTTTAAATACTAATTTAATAATAAATCAATATACAATAAAAGAGGTGTTTATGATGAAGAAATCCCAAGGTTTAACTTTAAATACAATAGTAATTGCTGCTTTAGTTTTGATAGTTCTGGTGATACTGGTGCTAATATTTACTGGCAGAATTGGACTTTTTAGAAAAAGTGTCGATGAATGCTCAACTAATGGTGGTATATGTCTTGCAGAATGCACAGGAGATTATTCTAGACAAATGCCGTATGAATGTGATAATGATGGTGATAAAACACCTAATGAAGGTGCAACAATAGATGGAATTTGTTGCATAAAGGTTTAAATTTTTCTTTCTTAATTTTTTTTTTTAATCCCTCTTAAAATGTCAAAAAAAAGAAAAAGTCAAAGTCTTCCACTTAACACAATAATAATTGCAATACTAGTTCTGATAGTATTGGTTGTAATAGTCTTAATCTTTACAGGCAAAATGGGTTTTTTTAATAAAAGTATACAAGACTGTGAAAATAAAGGAGGTATTGAAAGCACAACTCCAGAAAAAGAAGGTTATGCTTGTTATAAAATTGAAGAAAATAAATACTGTTGTATTCAAATAGACAAACAAGCATAATTACCAAAAAACTTATATATTTCTTAATTTCCTTTATTTAATATGAGAAAAAAGAGTAATAAGGCTCAGGGATTGCCCTTAAATACTATAATAATTGCAATACTAGTTATAATAGTTTTAGTAGTTATTGTCCTGATATTTACTGGAAAGATGGGTTTTTTTGGTAAAAGTTTAGATACTTGTGAAGGAGATTGTTTTAAATTAGCAAGAGACTGTAATAGAGAAACTACAGTACCAATACCAATGGATTGTGACAAAAACAGCGAAGGCATAGAATACTGCTGTAAACCTCTTTCTTGAATCGAAAGACTTAAATATATAAATTCTTAATGTTTAATCTAATGTTATATTTAAAAAAAAGAGGAATGACTTTTGAATTTTTAATAAGATTATTATTAGTTTTATGTGCTGCTGGTTTACTTTTTTTAATAATTTACAAAAACAGCTCAGTTTTTTTACCAAAAAAAAAAAAAAAAAAAAAAAAAATGCTAAAAAAAAAAGGGCTAATAAAAAGTACATTAATTGGAATAATTATCCTTATTTTTAGTTTTATCCTTATACTTGGTGTTATAAACCTATTTGCACAAAAATCAGAGCCAGCAACAGCAGAAGCAACATGTAGATTAACACTTGCAGCTCATGAATCAGTAAAAATAAATACACCAGTAAAAGACATACCTATTGTGCCGAGAATATGCCCTATAATAGATGTAGAAGCAGATTCTCCAGATAAAGTTTATGAGTATATGGCAAGATGCAAGGCCATGTATGGTGATTTCTTAATAGAGGATGTTTTTAAAGAAGGAATTCCAAGCAAACTTAACTGTAGGCCTTGCTTCTATGTAACAACAAAAAAATCAGACAAATTTCCGAAAGAAGGCATAGATGAACAAAAAATAGTGACAGAGATGGCAAATAAAGTTTACAAAGTTGAATCAGCTTATGATGATTACTGCAAAGATGGTGGAGGTTTTTGCGTAGATACTGAAAAGGAATGCTATGACAAAGACAACCATCTCAACTTTGATAATGAAAATAAAGAATGCATTAAAAAAGGAAAGAAAGGATGTTGTTATAGCTTGGGATACGGTTGTCTAAATAAAGGAGGAGTATGCAAAGAAGCGAATCCTGATGAAAACGAATATGCGAAATATAGCAAACCTGAATGGAGATGTTATAGTGGAACAGATTGCTATATAAATAAAGAAAATTATTACTCTTATTTAGATTATATACAAAAATATAGGGGTGAAGGTGGAACAGTTATATTAACACCAATAAAAGCTAATGAAATTTATGCAATAGCTTATGGCTCTCCTACAGAAGAATGTGATTGGTGTAATAAACTAGGTATTGGGAGTGGCATTTTGGCAGGAGTAGGAACAGCAGTTCTAATAGGAAGTACAAGTGGTTTAGCTTTAATACCTATTACAGCTGCAGGAGTAGTAGCTAACATAGCAGTTAAAGAAAGTTTTACTGCAGCTTATAATGCTTTAAAAGGAAGAAAAGATCATGTTATTTATCTAGCAACTCCTGAACAATTAAGAGAAGCAGATAGTTGTAATCCTGTAGAATGAAAAATAAAAAAGCAGATTGGACATTTGCACATATCATCGGATTTATACTATTATTAGCTTTATTATTATTTGTTATATTTTGGTATGGTGGCTTAAGGGAAGAAATGGTTAATCTAATAAACTCCTTTTTTGGATAAAAAAAAAAAAAAATGAGCTCGCCTTTAGAAAAAATTGGAAGCATTCTATTATTAATAATAGTTGGCGTAGTTATTTTGTATGTTCTTTTGTTTCCCGGAGGATTATATTCTAAAGCAATTGAAAAAACAAAGCCCTGGGCTGATAATGTTTACAAACTGATGCATAAGGAAAAAGAGGAAAAAAATGAACAAGAAATACCTAAAGAAATTGAGGATATGTTTAATAATCTTATTGATGACTTAAATAAAGATACTCCTTCTAACAACTGTTTATTAACACACATCCCTTTTGTTAAAGACTTTGATAATTATTATATCAAATTTTCTAATAGTAAAGATGAAACTTATGCCTATTTATATAAAGAAAATGCCCTTTTTTTTGGTCCAGAAAAAATAAAAAAAAAAGTTTGTGTTGTTGATGCAAAAAACTTCTATGATAATTACCTTGATAAAACTCCTTGCACTACAGATTGCAAAATAAATTATAGAGAAATTGGAGAAATACGAATTACAGACAAAGAAACAATATTTTTTAATGGAGAAAAATATGACTTAGATGACTTAAATTTAATGTTTAAAGCAGACAACGAACATATTTGCTTTTTTCCAACAAAACTAGGAAATGGAATTTGTGATGCTGACGAATTTGTTTTAGATTCCGAGTGTATCAAAGAACTTAACGTTGGGAAATATAAAGATATAAAAAATTGCGAAGAAGATACTCTGATGTTTTATAATGGGGCTTTCTATGGATTAAAGAAAGATTGGGTTTATGAAAATGTTCCTGCATTTAAAAGAAGAGGAAACGAAATTTATAAATATATTGGTGTGGATAAAAGGGTAGCTTACATATACCGAGAAGGTATAGATACAAGAGACTTTGAACTAATAACTAAAGGACCTTATGATAAAATTCTTAATGGTAAAGGAGTTTATTATACACCAATAGTTTCCGGCAGAATGGAATTTGATAAAAAAGGAAATTACTATGGTTTAAAAGAAGATTGGGAAAAAATTGGAACTAAATGGAAATACCAAGGAAATGAAAAAGTCCCAGAAGAATTTAAAACAAAAGGCATATTTAATTATGAATATGAAGAAGTTTTTGGCCCACCAAAAATAGAATGAGGTGTTATTATGAAACTTTTAAAAAATAAAAAATCCATGGAACTTGCCCTTGGCACAATAGCTGTTGCAGTAGTAGTATTAGTAACTATTTTTGTATTGCTTTATACATTCACAAACATATTTGGAAAACAAAGAGGCCAGATAAATGAGCAAATAATTGCTACTGGGGATTTTGATAATGATGGAGTAAGTAATATTTTTGATTGGTGCCCTTGTGCTGCTGGCGATCCAAGTAATAAAGGATGTTCAGGAGATATGCCTGAAAAAAAAGGCGATTATAAAAAATGTTAAAAAAAAAAGCTACATTAATACCGTTTGAGTCTCTCATTAGACTAATTATAATTGGCATATTAATACTTTCTTTAATAAGTTGTGTAACTAAAAAAATTTATCCTGCAGTATTTGGTTCAAAAGCTAGTGACTCTTATAATAATTTAGTTAACTTAATAGAAAATATAGAATATGATAGCCCTCAACCCCATAATTTATATCTAGATGAAGATAATGCTATTTTGTTCTTTACAAAAGATTCACAGAAAATAGAGTTTGAAGGTAAAGAACCAAAGTATGGGAAATTAACATTAAAATCATCTTTTAATAGACCAGATAATTGTAAAAAAGACAAAGCCTGTATTTGTTTATGCAAAGAGTTTAAGGAAGGTAAAAACAACCTATTTGAATGTTTAAGTAAAACAAAATGTGATAAATTTGAAACTATAAATTTTTTGGATATAATTAGTGCAAATGAAATTGGTATTACAGATTTTTGGAAGGAATATACCTTTACTAATGGATTTTTCATATTTCTTAAAGTAAAGAGAAATCAACTTTCAGAACAAGAGAAAAAAACAGGTTTTTATCCTGCAAATGTACCTACTATTTTTTATTCTCCAATACCAATCTACATAAAAAAAGACAGAAATAATATTGTTTATATAAGTACAAAACCATTTGAATATTCTCCTTGAAAACAAAAATAATATAAACTAATTCTTACTTAATATTGTTATGAAAAAAAGAGGTGCTGAAACTCTTACTTTAGTATATGCACTAGAACTTATAGCAGGAGTAATTATTGCTTTATTAATAATTCATGTAGCAACCTCTTTTGGAAAAGGAGAAGCAATCAACAAAAAATATTTAGCAAAAGATTTAGCATTGCAACTAAATACTTTATACGCTATTCCTGGCAATGCTTACATAGTTAATTCTGAAAATATGGGTAAGTTTTCAATAAGATTTACTAATGAATTTGTAGAAGTCTATGAATTTGAAAAAGACCCTACAAGAGGGATTTATCCTTATGTTAAAACTGAAAACTCTAACCTAGATGTTAATTTTGATAAACCTAAGCAACTAGTTCTAGTTAAAGATGGAAATAAAATAATAGTACAAGAAACAATACCTGAATTTAAAAAAGTTTCATGTCCAGAAATTAATACTAAAGACTTAAATTGGAGAACTAACAAAAAAATTATAATTGACCCAGGACATGGTTATGATGAAAAATCAGCTAAATTAGAGGAATCTAAAATTACAACAGATATTACAGATAGCTTAAAAGCCCAGTTCTTAGGTAGTAAATACAAATTAACAAGAGACGGAAACTATGATTTATCAGTAAATGATAGATTAGGCAGAATTGAAAATGAAAACCCAGATATGGTAATAAGCTTACATGTTGGAAATTATCCTGATAAGGATAATATAGTTTATGCTTATGTTCCTAAAACTTCTGATAAAGAAAGGGAAAACTGGAAATTAGCCTGTTTAATCTTAAACCAGTTAACTGAAGAATTTGATATTGATGAAACTAAAATAATTCGCGAAGACATAAGTAAACTAAATCCTAATGATCCAAAACAAGTTCTAAAATTTGATAATAAAGTTTCTGTAATGTTAGAGATAGGAAACATAAAGAGTGAAAAAAGCAAAGAAATGTTAAAGGATATTGTTCAAATTTCAGGTTCAATATACCAAGGAATAAAAGATTATTATGAAAAATAAAAAAAGCACAATAGCAATAGAAAAAGCAATTTTTTATGGATTTGCATTAGCAATTTTACTCTCTATTATGTTTATTGTCTTGGTATTTATCCTTGGTATTGATATGCTTGGTTATAACAAAATTGCTCCTGGCTTAGAAGAATTTATTTTTACCCAGAGATTCTTAAACTCACCTGAATGCTTTGCATATCAAGATAAAGATATTGGAATATCTAAAATAAGAATAATAGACTGGGACAAATTTAATTATAATAATTTAGATAAATGTTATACAACAACAGATGAGAATAACATTGCTTTTAGATTTAGGTTAGAAAATTTGGATACTAATGAAAAAAATTTAACACCTATCCAAACAAAAAACTGGTATGGTGATCAAAAAAAAACAAAAAAAATTAGTGTAAAAATACATAAAGACAATGAGTTATATAATGGAAATTTAATTGTGGAGATTAAAGATGTTAACAAATAAAAAAGGAATAGGTTTTGATGATATAACAGAAATATTAGTTACTATTTTTTTTATTTTATTAATAGTTTTTCTTTTTATGAATTATCAGATAAGCAAGGAAAACACCAAATTTTACGGAATTAACATAATAAAAAGAAATATTGAAGCACATGAGTTGCTTATGAACTATTTACAAAGAAACACGACCTTTGACATAAACAATGATGGAGCAAAAGAGAAAATTACAATGACTGATTTAATCATTTTTTCTTTTTTGCAAGATGAAAAAGACACTTATAATTATTTAGAAGAAGAAACAAAAAAAATATTGATTGAATTAAAAAGAAGTGACAGAAGTGGATGGAATATGAGGATATATTTACGTTGGTACCAAAAACTTGATTATAGGGAAAAGGTAAAGATCGATACATATACTTTGAAAGGGGATATATCTCCTTTGTCTGAAGCATCAGTGATATTGCCTCTAGGAATAGATAACAAGTATATTATGGTAAGCCTACAAGAAGAAGGAGAGGTATAAAACTTGATAAAAAACAAAAAAGCAGTATTAATATTAATTCCTGCAATAATAGGAATAATAATAGGCTTGGCTATTTATTTTATTATGATATCTACTTCAAAATCAGCAATTACAGGAGCAGCTATCGGGGTTAAATCAATTAAATTACTGCAAGCATCACACAAAGCTGAAAATATTCTTTTTTATATTGAGCAATCTGCAGATATTGCTTCAAAAGAATCAATTTATAATTTAGCTGAAAAAGAAATAGCCAAATGCGGAGATTTTGAAGGGTATAATTTATTAAACACTAAAGAAAAAAAAATTGACGAATGCTTTACAAACATTGAATATAGTTTTCAAATAATACTTAACAATAATTTAAACAATTATCTAACTTTATATTCAGATTATTATAAAATTCCTTTAAATAATTATGACTTTATTATAAAAACAGATAACAGCAAAATAAACATTATAGGATTTGCTAATAATAACCTTGATTTTGAAGCAACAAAAAAAGAAGGAACAATATTTATTGAAGAAAAAAAAGAAGATAAAGAATCAACTGGAAAAGTAGATGTTAATAAAGAGAAGTTTGCTAGTGAAAAGGAAAAAGTTGAAAAATATAATTCCTTAATAGAAAAATATAGCACTATAAATAATGTTGATACTAACATCATAAGAGCAGTTATTATACAAGAATCTGGCGGTAATAAAGACCAGAAAACCGGCAGTGCGTTAGGCTTAATGCAAATAATACCTAAATGGCACTTTGAAACATGTAGGAAGTATTGTGGGTTTAAAAATGAAGATGATTTTTTTGACTCGGAAAAAAATATTTGTTGCGGAATAAAAATATTAAAAGATTATTACGAAGAAGGAAAAAAAATAGAGTGGGATTGTTGTGATAATACTATATGTGTTACTGCAGATTATTCTAGTTGGGCAAGCGCTTTAAGAAAATATAATACAGCCAAATGTGAAGGAGCAGATGCAGACTATGTAGAAACTATTTTTGGTTATTACGAATTATGGAGCGGAAAACCATTTTCTGAAAAAGTAGAAATTAAAAGTGTATCACCCAATAAACTTCTAGGATATTCAATAAAACCAAACTTTAAAGTAGAACTGGACTTTGACTTAAATATTTTTGACAAAATAAAAGAACAGGCAAAAGAACTAATTGAGAAATGCTCTAAAGAAAAAAATATAACAAGCTGCGTTCAAGGTAATATTATTATTTTTAATAAAAATAGTGATATTGAATGGATTAATATTGGTGGAGATGTTAGTCAAAGAATTTTTACTTTTAATGTAAACACCCACAAAGTATTGTTTCCTTTTGAAAAAGAAGTAATAATAAAATTTGCTTTATACTTCCCACAATCTACTTAAATATATCTATTATATAATACAAAACTATATAAATAATCTCTATAAAAGATTTCTTAGGTGGTTATTTTGTTTAAAATACCTTTAGATGATATCATAAAAATAATAAAAGAAAAGAAAAATGTCAGTGAAGAAGAGATAAACAGCAGAATAGAAAAAAAACTAAAACAGCTTTCCGGCTTAATAAGCAGGGAAGGCGCTGCCCATATAGTTGCTAATGAATTAGGAGTAAAACTATTTGACCAATACACAGGAAAAGTCCAAATTAAGAATATATTGCCAGGAATGAGGGATGTAGAAACTGTTGGCAAAGTTCAACAGATTTTTGATGTAAGGGAATTTCAGACAGAAAACAGAACTGGAAAGGTGGGTAACTTTATTTTAGGAGATGAAACAGGAACAATAAGAGTAGTAATCTGGGGAAGCCAGGCAGATATTATAAACAGCCTCACTAAAGATACTATCATTAAAATAAAAAGCGGCTATGTTCGAGAAAACCAAGGAAGAAAAGAAATACATTTAAATGACAGAAGCAGAATAATAATAAACCCCCCTGGAGAAAAAGTTGGAGAGGTTAAAACTTCTGAAATAACAAGAAAAAAAATTAATGATTTAAAGGAAAATGATGAAAATATAGAGCTGTTAGGAACAATAGTGCAGGTATTTGAACCAAGATTTTTTGAAATATGTTCAGAATGCAATAAAAGATTAAAGCAAATAGAAGGAAGTTTTATATGCAATGAACATAAAAACACAACTCTTGATTATTCTTATGTTCTTAACTTAGTTTTGGATGATGGAACAGAAACAATAAGAACAGTATTCTTTAGAAATCAGTTAGAAAACCTATTAAATAAAAACAAAGAGCAGCTTTTAGTTTACAGAAATAATCCTGAAAAATTTGAAGAAATTAGAACACCATTGCTTGGAAACACCATAAAAGTTAATGGAAGAGTTACCAAGAATACAATGTTTGACAGATTAGAATTTATTACAAATAAAGTATTTCCAAACCCAGACCCTAAAGAAGAAATAGAAAGACTAAATAAAGAAGTAAAACAGCAGGAAGAAGAAATAGATGTTTCTACCGAGGAAATTAATTGATTATATACTTTAATATATATATTAGAATAGCACTGGCCACCCAATTCTAATGATTTTAAAGGATTTAAGCCTTATATTCAATAAATTAACAATAAATAGCACTGGCCACATTCGCATAAAGTATTTAAATAAAAGCCTCTTACTAAGATACTGTTACACAAAAAGTAACACTCCGGCCTCTGGTGCCTTAGCAGCACCTAAATAAAGGGGCTTTGAAATAAAACGCGAATAGCAAGGAGGTGTTCTAAATGACAGAACAACCTGAAAAAAAATTTAGCACTGGTTCTCTAAGTGCGACTATATGGCAAAACAAAGG
>CAYXTQ010000012.1:0-10039 GCA_964467845.1 uncultured Methanosarcinales archaeon
TTTCAAGATTAAAATAAAAATATTTTAATCAATGATTTTTAATAAAATAAAAAAAAAAAACAAAAACTGGAACAAGTGCACAATTAATTGTGAACGTTATAGTATACCAATTGACTAATTAAAATATTGTATAATAATAATAAAAAAAAAAGAAAAGAATTAAATACTTAATAAATGTAAATTTATTTTTAATGATAGAAATATTAAGACCAACTCCAGAAAAATTAGAGATATTTAACAAGTTTACTACAAACTGCTGGGTAAATGTTGTTTCTCCTACTGATGCAGAGATAGAAAAAATAAAAACGCTTTTGGATGTGCCAAAAGAGGTTCTGCTATCTTTAAAAGACATTGATGAAATACCTGAAATAGAGTACTATGATAAGTGTGCCTTTATAACCATAAAGACACCATACAACAATCCAAAGGTTGATTTGGAATATTATACCCTACCTATTGGAATATTTGCGACTAATGAGTTTGTGGTTACTGTCAGCTTCTTTGAAAGCGAAGTAATTGCAAATCTAAAAAAACAGAAGTTTGTATTCAGAAAAACACAGCTTGTTTACAGATTATTACTTGATTCTGCAAGGCTATATCTGGAATACTTAAAAGAAATTTCAAAAAAAATGTATGTTATTGAATCAAAACTTGCAGAGTCACAGAAAAATGAGGTAGTTATGCAGTTTCTTGAGCTTGAAAAAAGCCTTGTATTTTTTAGTACATCACTTAAATCTAATAAGATACTGCTAGAAAGGATAGCAAAAGAAGGCTCTGCAAAAGAAGGCGTTGCAAAATACGGAATCCAAATAAAAACCCAGGAAGACAGAAAGTTTATTGGAAAAGCAATAGATGAGCATAACCAAGCTATACAGATGGTGAACATATACACAAACATACTCTCAAATACCCTAGATGCCTTTGCTTCAATAGTATCCAATAATTTGAATATTGTTATTAAGATATTGGCCTCAATAACAATAGTTCTTTCATTACCTACCCTAATATCAAGTGTATATGGGATGAATATACCTTTACCATTTCAGCATTCTCCACACGCATTCGGAATAGTAATGCTTATATCATTTGCACTTTCATTCCTCTCAGTTCTAGTTTTATGGAAATATAAGTTTTTTTAATAAAAAAAAATAAAAATTATTTTTTTTAAAAAAAAAAAAAAAAAAACAAGAGATTTTTGTACTAATCTTCTTATTTGGGTGACCACAAAATAAGAAAGATTTATAAATGTAGACACCTTATATTATATTATGTTCATTGAAAAAAGAAGAATCGGCAATAATATAAAATATTACCTCGTTCATTCTTATAGGGAAAAAAATAAAGTAAACAAGATAAGAAAATATCTCGGACAGAATCTAAGCAAAAAAGAGTTAGACGAGGCAAAAGCACATCAAAAAAAGGAAATTTTTTTATTGTTAGAAGAACTAAATACTAAAGTTTTTTTTTTCAGTTTATCAAAAAAACAGATAAGAGCATTGAATAATGCAGATAAAAAAATAAAAGTAGTGCATCTTGACAGCAAAGAATGGCAGAATTTTACAGAAGAGTTTGTCTATAATACCAATGCAATTGAAGGCTCAACTGTGCAAAGGGATGAAGTTCCAATAATTCTTAATAAAGCGAAAACAAGTGATGCAGAAGAAATAGAAACAAAAGGGGTTGCAAAAGCAATAAACTTTATTAGGAATACCAAGGAAGAACTATCTTTAGATTTGATAAGAAATTTACATAGAATTTGTTTTAGTGGAGCAAAACCATTTGCAGGCGAATTCAGAAATGTGGAAGTAGTTATAAAAAACGCAAAAGGAGAAATTATTCATACTGGAACTCATGTTTCGCAATTAGAGTTTGCATTAAAAGACACGATTTTATGGCATAATGAAAATAAGAAAAAGTTTAAGCCATTAGTCCTTGCAGCAATAATGCATAATCAATTTGAGCATATTCACCCATTCCAAGATGGTAATGGAAGAGTAGGAAGATTATTGCTTAACTTTATTTTGCTAAAGAACAAATATCCTCCAATAAATATATCCTTGCAAGACCGCAAAGAATATTATAATACATTGCAGGAATACTCACAAAACCACAATCTTAAGCCAACAATAAAGTTTCTAATAAAACAATACAACAAAACCTTGAAAACAGTGACCACAAAGACAAAATAGTAAATAAGTTGTAGGCACCTGTTAAGTATTTTTTTTTTTTGAATTAAAACAACCAATTGCAATGATTAATAGGACAAAAAAAGAAATTGCAAATATTAATGAAATACTTTTTCTAATAAGTGTTGGACTTCTAAGCTTTTTCTCAAATATAATTTTTCTAAGCCACCTAGGTATTAAATTTATTTCTATCATAATACTTTTACATCAACTTTTGACTATTTAAATTTTATTAAATTATTTTCGAAAAGGTTACGGCGGCGATAACATTTTGATATGAGAAAATTCCGCAACCTTTATAAATAATATATCATTCTTAGAGGCATTGGTAGGGTAGAAACTTAGTTATCGGGGAAGCTGCGGTTAATTCCTACGGAATTAACAGTTTCACTGAGGAAAGTCCACCCACTATATGTGGCCACTTGTGAAAGCAAGATTCAGAAATGGATGGCAACCACTCAGAAACGAAACCACTTTGCACGTTAACAATGAAGTCTGTGAAACTCTTGGTGACAAGAGTGAGTTAACCAACAGAGTTGTGTAAAGAAAGGATGAAACGGTGAGCCCTGGTTTGTGCAACTCAATTATTGAGGCTTAGTTAAATACTAAGGCAGATGATTTACCAAGTAACATCTGACAGAAGGTGGCTTATTTTTACCCTACCATTTTTTTAATATTTATTATAATTTTTTTAAAAAAAAAAAAAAAACAGCTAGAACAAGTGCACAATTAATTGTGAATGTTGTAGTGCAGTTAATGCTAATTTAATATTGCAAAAATAAAAAGTGCATTAATCAAAATCATTAAAAAAAAATTCAATTAAAAAAATAATAAAAATAAAATAATTAAAAATGGCACAAGACAAAATAACTATGCCAACGAGTACTGCTGGTATTACAAGGTACTTTGAGGATTATAAAAGCAAAGTAACATCAAAGCCAGGACATATAATAATTCTTACATTATTGGTTATTGTTATTATCGTAATTCTACATATGTATGGAAAAACATGGCTTGGCATACCATAGGTAAATAAAAAAATGTTCCCAGGAATGAATCCTAAAAAGATACAGCAAGCAATGAAAAGAATGGGAATTCAACAAGTTGAAATTCCTGCAACTGAGGTTATAATAAAAACTCCTGATAAAGAAATCATAATTTCAGAACCCCAAGTTAGTAAAGTGAATATGATGGGTCAGGAAACATTTCAAATAGTGGGAAAAGTAGAAGAAAGAGAACTTCCATCTGAACCTGAAATAAGTGAAGAAGATATTAAAACAGTAATGGAGCAAACAAACGCATCAAGAGAAGAGGCAGAACAAGCAATCAGAGAGCAAAAAGGAGACTTGGCTGCAGCTATTCTAAAACTTAAATAAGCGAAAGTTTAAAAAACTTCTATACCATTATATATGGTATATGGAACAATTCCAGGAATTAAAAGAGGCTGCAAAAAAAAAAATTACAATAGCAGACCATATGCTAACCCAGACATATCCTTTAGTCAAAGATGTAAAGCTATTAATAGCTGTTCTGGAAAATACATTTTTGGCTTTAAGCTATGCAATGAGTTCTGTTTTATCTTATGATAAATTATTTAAGAAAATTTCAGTATTTCCTGAAAACTTTGAGGCAAGGTTTCATATTTTTAAAGAAAAATGCGCTCCAAGGTATAATATAGACAATGAGTATTTATCCTTAATAAGGGAAATCAAAGATATTATTATAGCACATAAAAAAAGCCCGGTTGAGTTTGCAAGGAATGACAGGTTTGTAATATGCTCTGATAATTACAGGATGAAAACAGTTAGCGTAGACCAATTAAAAAAAATAATCCAAAAATCAAAAATGTTTGTTCAGGAAACAGGCAATATAGTGAATAAAAATGATGGAATCTTTAGATAATGCTTTTAAGGAATTAAGAAAAACTGATCATTTGATTTTTGTCAGCTTAAAGTACACAAGAACAGTTGACATACTCAAACATATTATAAAGAGGATGATTAGTGCTTTTGATTTTATGATTGATGCATTGCTTATAAAAAAAAAAAAAAAAATAAAAGAAGTTCCAAAAACACCTGGCCAGAAAGTAAATATTCTCAAAGAGTTATTCAAAAAAGACGACACTATTCAGGAATTTATACAATTTTATTTAAACCTGAGGAATATTGACAGGGCATATTACACAAGATCAAGAGAGTATAGAAGACATGTTACCATGACTGTTTTTATAAACGGACAAAAACAGGAGATTACAATAGACAAGGTTAATGAGTTTTATGAGAAAATACAAGAATATCTTGATTATATTAAAAATATGTTAAACATAAAAAATGACTAAATTTGTTGTTATAGCTTCTGGAAAAGGTGGAACAGGAAAAACAACCACTGCTATTAACCTAGGAACTGCTTTAAGTGATTTTGGCAGGGATGTTATAGTAGTTGATGCAAATATTACAACACCAAATATAGGGTTGCATTTAGGAATGCATTCTACAAAATTAACTTTGCATGATGCATTAAAGGGAAAGAAAAACGTTAAAGAGGTTGTTTATTCTCATCCCTCTGGTTTAAAGGTCATACCAGCACATATTTCTTTGGAAGAATCAAAGAAGGTTAAAAAGGAAAAATTAGCAGATGTAATAATGGGATTAGCAGGAGCAACTGATATTGTGATAATAGATACTGCAACAGGTTTTGGGGATGAAATGCAGAACTTAATTAAATCCTCAGATGAGGTGTTAATTGTTACAACACCTGAGCTACCTGCTATCACAGATGCTTTAAAAACAATTAAAATGGCAGAAGAGCATGATACAACAGTAATAGGTGTTGTACTGAACAGGTATAGTGAAGAAGATATAGATATGACTGCAGAAAATATTGAGAAAATGCTTGGAAAAAAGGTATTAGCTGTTATTCCTGAGGATAAACATATAAAAAAATCTATTAAGCTTAAACATCCTGTAATATATGCTTATCCTATGTCTCCAAGTTCTGTGAGTTTTAAAAAATTAGCAGCCAAGTTGATAGGAGAAAAATATGAAACAGAGTTAGAAAAAGAAGAAAAAAAAAGTATTTTTAATTATGTTTTAAGAAAACTGGGCCTGAGATAATGGATAAAAAAATAGTAGAGAAATTAAAAAAAAAAGGGTGGAAAAAAAAAGATATTAAAGAAACAATAAAAATAATTGAAAAAAGAAAAAAGAAAAAAAAAATTATCTTTCTTGATAAAATCGTTTACTGGATTGCATTGTTTATAGCAATAATTGGAAATATGTTAATAGCAATTTCTCTTATACCGTTTTTATTAACTTTAAATGAAATATTGCTTTATACAGTAATAATCATACTTGGATTAGCATTTGGTTTATTCTTTGAAATAGTTGTGAGGGATCTAGAAAATTTGGAAAAGAAACACCATATTATTATCACTATTTTAATGCCTTCTATAGCTTTAATAAGTTTTTTTATCATAACTATTGTGGCTAATAATATAAAAAAATTATTAGGAATAGGAACAATTACACATGAGCCTTTGTTGGTAGGAATCATTTATGCTATATCTTTTATTCTGCCTTATACTGTTTATCAGTTAATATTAAGAAAAAGATAAAGAAAAATCAATAAAAGAATTCAATTAAATAAAAAAAAAAAAAAAACATTAGGTGGACAATAGCAGTAGGCAAACATAGTTTGTCTACACTATGAAATTGAAGAATTTTATTTTTTTTTTTTTTAATTTTTATATTAATTAATAATAATAAAAAAATAAAAACTGGAAAAAGTGCACAATTAATTGTGAATGTGGTAGTGCACCTATTGGCTAATTAAAGTATTTATGAAAAAAAAAAAAAAGGGGCGGTAGTCGAGATTTGAACTCGAGCCAGGAGATCCACAGTCTCCGATGCTGCCAGACTACACCACTACCGCCATAATGCTGAGGATTATTAGATAAGTTATAAATTTTGCGAATTTCTACTAATTTCCGTAAGCTTTATAAATAGTTAATAGTTTCTAAACTAAAAAAGCCCGAGTTCAGTTCTGAGCGTATCTAGGGTTTTAGACATTCTCAGACATTCTCGGCTCTTTAAACAAGACAAAATAAAAAAAAAAAAAAAATGCCAGAAGAAGAATTCAAACATTTAGTAAGAATAGCAAACACAGACTTAGATGGCAATAAGCCATTATACTATTCATTGAAAAAAATAAAAGGAATTGGCTTTATTTTTGCAAATGCTGTTCTATCTGTTACAAAACTAGAAAAAAAAAAAAAAACAGGCTATCTTAGTGATGAAGAGGTTAAACTGCTAGATGATATAATAAAGAATCCATTAAAATATAAGATACCTTCTTGGCTATATAACAGAAAAAAAGATGTTGAAATGGGTAATGATATGCATTTAACAGGAGCTGATTTGGACTTTTATAAAGATAATGATATAAAGATGATGAAAAAAATAAAATGTTACAAGGGAGTAAGGCATATTTATGGTTTGCCTGTTAGAGGGCAACGTACAAAATCTAATTTTAGAAAAAATAAAGGAAAAGTAATGGGTGTCAAACGTAGAAGAGGAGTTAAATCGGGAAGGACGTAAAATGGGACAAAAAAAATTTTCTTCAAAAATTTTTGAGCCCCATTTTTTACCGAGGTAAAAACAAAAATGGGAGATCCAAAAAAAAAAAAAAAAAAATATCAGACGCCGCCTCATCCTTGGCAAAAGGAGAGGATAGAAGAAGAAAGAAAACTAATGAGGGAGTATGGATTCCAAAATAAAAAAGAAATCTGGAAAATGAAATCAATCTTAATAAACTTTATAGACAGAACAAGGAAATTAATTGCAAACACAACAAAACAGGGAGAAAAAGAAAAAATTCAGTTAGTAAATAGATTAGTTGCACTGGGACTAATAACAAAAACATCAAAATTAGAAGATATATTAAATCTGACTCCTAAAGACATTATGGAAAGAAGACTTCAAACTTTAGTGTTTAGGAAAGGACTTGCAAAAAGCATAAAGCAGGCAAGACAATTTATCGTTCACGGCCATATCGCAATTGATAATAAAAAAATTACGTCACCCTCATACTTAGTTTTAGCTGGAGAAGAACCTAAAATATCATTTTCATCTTTGTCACAGTTATCTTCTCTAGATCATCCAGAACGCGTTGCAGGTAAAAAGAAATGAAAAAAGGAAGAGACAGTGTAAGGTGGGGCATTGCCCATATTTATTCATCTTATAATAATACCATAATCCATATTACAGATATTACAGGCACTGAAACTCTAAGCAAGGCATCAGGAGGCATGGTAGTAAAGGCTGACAGGCTAGAGAGTAGCCCGACAGCAGCAATGATAGCTGCAAAAAAAGCAGCAGAAGCAGCAATGGCAAAAGGCATTGATGGTATTCATGTTAAAATAAAAGCTCCGGGTGGCCATAATGGTATTAGGACTCCTGGACCAGGAGCCCAGGCAGCTGTAAGGGCTTTATCAAGGATGGGATTAAGAATAGGAATAATAGAAGATGTTACCCCAATACCTCATGACGGCTGCAGAAAAAAAGGAGGCAGAAGGGGTAGAAGGGTGTAAAAAATGGAAATTCGTTTATTAGAAAAAGACAAAGAAAAAAAAAAAAATTCTTTTTTTATTAAAGGAATAAATCCTCAGTTAGCTAATTTACTAAGGAGGAATATGATAGAGGAAGTGCCTGTAATGGCTATAGAAGATGTAGAGTTTAGAAAAAATAATTCTATACTTTATGATGAGATTATAGCTCATAGGTTAGGGTTAGTGCCATTTACAACAGATCTGAGGTCTTATACCTTACCAGAAAAATGCAAGTGCAAAGGAGAGGGATGCGCAAAATGCACTTTAAAAATGATTTTAAGGGCTAAAGGACCTTGTACTGTTTATGCATCTGATATAAAAACAAAGGATCCAAAAGTCAAGCCGGTTTATCCAAAGACACCTATTGTGAAATTGTTAAAAAATCAGGATCTTGAGTTAGAGGCTGTACTGATCTTGGGTAAGGGAAAAGAGCATACAAAATGGAGCCCATGCTTATGTTACTATAAATATAGACCTGTTATTGAAATAACTAAAAATGTTTCAAATCCTGAAGAGCTTGTTAAATCATGTCCGGTGAATATATTTGAATTAAAGGACAATAAGGTTGTTATCAATAAAGATAATCTGCTTAAATGTCACTTATGCAAAGCATGTGTCGAAACTTCAGATGCAGTGAAACTTACAGAAAAAGACGATGAGTTTATTTTTTATGTGGAAAGCTGGGGGCAACTTGAACCAAAAGAGATTGTTATTGAGGCATTAGATATATTTAAAGAACAGCTGCAGGATTTTGAAAAAGAGATTAAAAAATAAAAAAATACTTGAAAATCACGAGAAAAGCAAAACTTTTCTGTGATCCTAAAAAATCGCAAAGCGATTTTTTGGAAACCGGAAATCCTTGGATTTTCCAGTTCACAGAAAATCATAGATTTTCTTGTGTCTTCGATTTTCGGTACCGACTTCGTCGGAAAAAAAAAATCCCGCTTTAGGCGGGAGTGCCGGAGTGGCCAAACGGGCTAGGTCGAGGGCCTAGTGACTTAGTGTCTGCGCGAGTTCGAACCTCGTCTCCCGCATTTTAATTTAACAAAAATGAGAACTGGTCCAACAAACCAAAATTTGAGAAAACTTATTGAAGACTTAAATAAATTAAGTAGTGAGAAGAATATTAAGTTATGGAAAAGAATAGCTTTGGATTTAGGAAAACCAACAAGGCAAAGAAGGGTTGTTAATTTATCAAGGATTAACCATTATACTAAAGAAAACGATACCATAATAGTGCCTGGAAAGGTTTTAGGTTCTGGTTTGTTAAACCATAAACTGACAATAGCAGCATACAGTTTTTCAGAAGGAGCACTGGAAAAAATAAATAAAGCAAACTCAAAAGCAATTACTATATCAGACTTAATGAAAGAAAATATAAAAGGCAGAGGAGTAAAGATAATAGGATAAAATGTTAGTAATAGACGCAAATAATTCAATACTTGGAAGATTGGCTACTGTAGTTGCAAAAAAAAGTTTATTAGGAGAAACAATAAAGATAGTTAATTGTGAAAATGTTGTCATAATAGGGAAAAAAAAAAATGTTTTATCAAAATACAAGCAAAAGGCTGATAGAGGAATTCCAACTAAGGGCCCTTTTATCCCAAAAACAGCAGACAGGTTTGTTAGAAGGGTTATAAGGGGAATGCTGCCTTATGACAGGGATAGAGGCAGAGTTGCTTTTAAAAATATAATGTGTTATATAGGTATTCCTGATGAATTAAAAGGTAAGAAGCATATTGTAATTAAAGAAGCAAGTTTAGAAAAATCTAAAGGTTATACGTACACAACTGTAAAAGAAATTTGTAAATATTTAAGAGGTAAGGTATGAAGGCAATAAATACATCTGGTAAGAGAAAAAGGGCAATAGCAAGAGCAGTTTTAAAACCGGGAAAAGGAAAAATAAAGATTAATAAGGTTTTGCTAGATAACTTTACCCCAAAATTAGCAAGACTAAAGCTTAGAGAACCTTTGTTATTAGCAGGAGATATAGTAAATAATGTTGACATAAATGTTAATGTTTTTGGTGGCGGAATTATGGGGCAAGCTGAAGCTTCAAGGCTAGCAATAGCAAGGGCTTTAGTTAAATATGACAAAAAGTTGCAAGATGTATTTTTAAAATATGACAGGCATTTATTGGTTGCAGATGTTAGACGTAAAGAAGCTTATAAACCAAATGATTCAAAAGCTAGGGCAGCTAGACAAAAAAGCTATCGCTGAGGCTAAATAAAGCCTATTTTTCTAAAAA
>CAYXTQ010000012.1:10049-10865 GCA_964467845.1 uncultured Methanosarcinales archaeon
AAAAAGATAATTTGTTTTTTATTTGCTTATTTAAGGTTAATAAATTGTTTTTAACTGTTTTAAAGGATTATTTAATTTTTTCTATACCACAAGCACTGGCCAACCACGCGTGAAGTATTTAAATAACTAAGTTTACTAATTCTACAAAAAAGAGAACACGCAAAACTCCTAAATAATGATTTTCGGCATAGCCAAAAATCAAATATGGAGTTTAGCTTAACGTTCTCTTTTTTGACCTCTGAGAGATTTTCTTTCAATAAATGAAAAGAAATCTTACATAAGATGAGATTTTAGAGGTTATAGAAAATGGAAAAAATTGATTTAATAAAATATCTCCCAAATAATATTGTTAGTGGGAACAATAAATATGAATGTGAGTTGAAAGTGAAAGTAGATGATGAATCTCTAACTTGTTATTATTTTCGTCCCTCCGAAAATAAAGGCACTAGAGAATATTGTTACATAACTCCACGTTTTATTTCAAAAACAAATGGAACATTTGAAGTTTTAGGATTGCTACAAGCAGAGATGGGCAAAACACAAAATGGTTGTATTAATTTTTGCAATCATGAATACCAATTAATTAACAAAGTAATTAAATGGTTTGATAAAGAACTTTATTTTCCAAAAAATGAATGGAAATGGTACATAAAAGTAAATATTAATGAACCTTTAGATCAAAATTATAAAAAGGAAGTTGAGGATAAAGTCATTAATTATTGGATTGAAAAAACAGGTTTGTCTATAAAGCAAGCTTATCCTAAAAAAGTTAGTTATGTTAAAGATACCAAGAATAAAAAATTAGGTTTTTACGAT
>CAYXTQ010000012.1:10875-11605 GCA_964467845.1 uncultured Methanosarcinales archaeon
TTTACGATTATGGTACTTTAATTATTGAACGTAAAAATAATATTCTAAGTCAAGTAATAAAAAATCTTGTTGAGAAAATGACTCAAAATATATTAAGTTACGAAGAAAATGAAATAAGAAATTTTATGAGAGGAATTCTAGCTGGAGAGTCTTGTGTTGAAATTCATAATCCATCAATGAAATTTAGAGTTCATCTATCAGCTAATGATAAAACTGAAAAGTTGATTTATCACAACTGTCTTAAGAAACTAAATATTAGTAGTATAATATATAATCATGATAAACTTGTAATATCAAAAAAAGAAAACCACTTAAAATTATTTAAACAAAAACTTATGTGTTTAAGTCCTGAAAAATATAATAAGTTCTTAAGAATGTTAAGTCTTTATGGTGATTTTGATGAGTTAAGGGATTACAAAAGTAAGATACCTTATCCACATAACAAAATACCACAAAAGATTATTAATAAGATAATCAGATTACATCATGAAGATCCTTCTGCTCCTGCTTGGAAAATAGCAGAACAAGTTGGTGTAAGTGCTATAAAAGTTCAAAGAGTAAGAAAAAAACATAACTTAGGCATAAGAAGACCAAAAACACCAAAACACATTATAGAAAAAATAATTGAAATTCATAATAAAAATCCATCTTTACCTGCATATGAAATTGCAAATATGGTTAAGGTTCATGTTGCTGTTGTTGAAAGGGCTAGGAGGACGTATGGGTTGAG
>CAYXTQ010000012.1:11615-14779 GCA_964467845.1 uncultured Methanosarcinales archaeon
AAACAAACTAACAAAGTAAGCAAGAAAATACATTAAGGGCAAGAAAGCTAAAAAAAAAGCGAAAGATTTAAATATTTAGACAATATTCAGATAAACATTAGGTATTATTTAGACCTTATTTAGATATAGTAGGTGTATACAAAATGGGAACATTTAATGGATTCACAAAACAAGATTTTGAATTTTTTGCGAATATGCCATCTGAGAATATGTCGCCTGAACATCACGTTACATATTACCAAAAAAATAGGGATACTGCAAGAAATATAGATAATGAATTTAGATCAATATTCAAAGATATAGATATTTTCCTCAGGATTAATTTTAAATCTAAATACAAATGGAAAGCTAAACGTTTATCTCAAGGATTTGGTAAGAGGTTTAAGTATATTTGGGGAGCTTTTTATACTTCTAAAGAGATAAGACATCAGGATGATATTCAATTGTTTATGGAATTTGGATTGTTTTTTAATAAACAAGTACCAGCGTTTAATGTGGGCATATCTTTACAGAATATTGCAGATAAGGATAGGTATTATTTATATAGGGATAACTTAAAGTCAAATTCAAAAAAAATAGAATTAATTTTAAAGAACAGTGAAAATAAATATATCTTTTGGGATGATGAGGATAGACCAATATCAGGTGAAATGGATGATGTTTTTACACAATGGATTGAATTACCAGGAAGTGTTTTTGTAGAACTGCAAAATGAAAAAGAAATTTTAGACTCTAGTAAGCTCATCGAAAAAGTAAAGTCAGTAATGAATGATCTCTATCCTATATTATACAGAGTGAGGAGAACAACGAAAATGCTAAGCACAAATAATACTAATATTTTTAGGTATTATTCACAGGCAGAAAACCGATACACTTCGGGATTAGTATCCTTATTAAAAATAGGTTCTATTGTAGATCATTCCCTATTGGAAAATTTTTTTGAGACTTTGGCAGGCGTTAAGTTATTGGGAAATATTAATCTTAAAGTATTGAGAGAATATGATGGAACTGCCGATGCAGAGATATTATCAAGGGAGTTAATAATTTTGCTGGAAACTAAAGTTGTCTCTGGAACTTTGAGAAAAGAGCAAATCAAAAGACATTTTTTTGCATTAAAGGAATATCAGCAAAAAAATAAGAAGCTTATTTTACTAACTCCTGATAGTGTTGGTAGCCATTACGTTAATCAATTTCTTGAAATTGCTCCAAATAAAATAATCCATATTAATTGGAACTCAGTAATTTCTTTTTTACTAAAGTATCAAAGTAAAGATAAGCTATTTTCAGAGTTAATCAGAGATTATATTGAAGAAATCAAAGAACAAATTTTTGAGCAAGATATTGCTGCAGTTATTGTAAAGATAAGGTTTGGAAATGAAAGCAAAGTTTATCGTGAATCCTACTTAGATGAATTCAGGAATGGAGAATGGAATGATTGGCATACTCGCAATAAATGTGATAAATTAGATGGAAAAGGCAAAAAGCTTATTTTGTATGATAAATATCATGGATTAATATTAGAAGTTGAAATCGAAAAAGTAAGAAAAACAAATGAAGAGAGCAAATATCCATGGAGCAATAAATTTGTTAAAAATTCTCTAAGAATGTATAATAAACCGATACCACTTTCAATAATAAAAAAAATTCCAGATAAAGATAATAAATTCAAGAATTTTGATAGATGCCAAACTTGGTCTTGGAATTTGACAAGACAACAATACGAATGGTTAATGGAAAGAAATGGTAAATAATCAAAATATTCAAATCAACTTTTATGGAGGAAATAAATCAATTAAGATAAAATTACCCCCTAAAACGTATTTTCTGGAAAAGAGTTTAAAACTAATAAATAAGTTATATAATGTTGATGGAGAAAATGAATCAGAAGGAAAATATTATGACGAATACAGATACCCTTCTAGAATATCAAAAGGGTTATTAGAAAATAAAAAGTTTAGAAAGATATTTGATAGAGCAGTTGAAGAATATAATGATTGGTATTTTCGGCAGTGTAAATTTTCGAATATTACGGTCGTAACATCTAAAAAAGGTAAATTAACAACACAACAAACATTGAATCGGCAAAAATGGAAAAAACTTTTTTCTTCCGCATTTTACGACATAAATAAAAATAATATTGAGTTTATCATAATTCATGTTGCGAGTAGTATTTCTAATGAAGAAAAGAACAGAATTATAGATAATTTTAGTCAATTGTTCTTTAATGTTCCAATCATTAAATACGTATCAGAAAGAAAATATAAATCTACCTTAGTTGAAATTTTCTTCTTTGGTAGCGAGGTTGAAAAATATCAGGATTATGAATTCTGAAAGAGTTTTCTTACCCCCTTCAAATTAGAGAGAATTTTCTTTATAAAAAATAGAAACTTAAATTTAATTGAAACTAACAACTATTAACCAAAATTTCTAAATACAAACACCATGCCGAAACCTTTATAAACAAAACCTTAATTCTAACCTAATAAAATATATATCACTGATAAAGGTGTGGCTTCTCTTAGTCACGGGGGCAAGGACAAAAAATGATCATACCGGTCCGCTGTTGGTAGCTGTGGAAAACCATTAGCCCATTTGTGGGAAGAATTTAAGGAAAGGGCTGAAAAGGGAGAAGATAGAAAAAAAATTATGGATGAATTAGGCCTTGAAAGATATTGCTGCAGAGCAATGTTTTTAGGACATGTTGACCTTATAGACCAGGCAGCACAGTTTAAGAAGTTCTAAAAAATCATAGATTTTTTGAACCCCAAAAATGTTTTGCATTTTTGATGGTTTTGAGCTTTGCTCAAAACGTTGAAAATTTTCAATTTTCATAAGTTTTAAAATGAAAGAAAAATTCAATAGTTTAACTTTTTTACTTTTTTTGTTATTATTGTTAGCCCTGTAGGGGCTTTTTTATTTATTCTTATAAACAATAAAAATTATAAACTAAAATAAAAACTCTAATAATAAAATGCCAGATTTCAACAAAATTGCCAAGAAATGGCAAAAAAAATGGGAAGAGAAAAAAGCATTTGAAGTAAAAGAAGATCAAAAAAGGAAGAAGTACTATGTTTTAGAAATGTATCCCTACCCTTCATCAACAGGCCTACATATGGGCCATGCAAGGAATTATGCAATAGGAGATTGTTTTGCAAGATATAAAA
>CAYXTQ010000013.1:0-13662 GCA_964467845.1 uncultured Methanosarcinales archaeon
TAAACAAATTGCATTTTTCAATTAAATAAATTGTTTTTCCCAAATCAAAACCTGTTATTATTGCCTTATTTTTCATCAAAGACTTTATTTCATTCATTAATTCAACTTCATTTTTACTTCCAACTAAAATTATTTTTGCTTTATATTTTTCAACCAATTTATCAGCTAATTTAGCAAAATTCTCTTCAGGCCATCTTCTCTGGGGAACTGTTGTTCCTGTTCCAACACCCAATCCAACAATAAAATCTTTTTTTGTTATTTTATTTTTTTTTAAAAAATTATTAATGATTTTTTTATTATTGATAGAAACATTGATTTTCTCTAATTTAGCTTCTCCATCTCCAACCAATTTAAGGTTATTTATAACAGAATGTTTTGTCTTGTCAAACTTAACCTTACCATTATATAATACTGACCTTATCCTGTTTGAAAAGCCAACCCTTCTTCTTCCTAAAAAATAAGAAATTATTGCAGATATATTAAGCCAATGTTCTGTATCAATAACTAAATCAAATTTATTTCTTTTTGTTATTAATAATTTGATTAATGGAAAAAAACTTAACTCTAAAAATAAACTATTATCAACATATTTATTTTTATAAAACAAATCTTCATTCTTCTTAGGAATTAAAACACCCAATCTTGCTTTAGGATATTTTTTTCTTAAAGCTTTCAGTATAGGTATTGCATTTATATTACTTCCAATACCCCAGAACATAATTACTAAGATATCATTAATCTCCTTAGATTTCTTTTTAAATAAACTAAAAAAATACAATATAACACATAATGGAATTCCAAAGTATCTGTCAATAAACTTAATTAAAGATTTTTTCATTAAAGAAGAAAGTATTAGTATAGCTTATAAATTTTTTTCTTTTTACTTCTTCATAGCCATCTTCCTTACTATCTTTTCTAATTTCTTTTGACTCTTCCTTATTAAGGTGTATGAGTAAAATATAAACCCAATCATAAACATAAACCCTGCTATTATAAAAAAGTCTAAAGGTCTTTGTAACTTTAAAACACCTTTAATAAGAAAATCTAAACCTCTGGGAAACAAAGAAACTAAAATAAACAATACCCAAACTATAATCCAAAAACCACCCTCTTTTGTTGTAAACTCTCTCCTCTTACCGCTAATAAAAGTTATATAAATCATAAATAACCCAAATAATATTCCCAATATCTGAATTCCTAAAACCATTTTCCCAACCTCCATATTAACAAATTAATTACAATCCTAATGCCATCAATAACTGTTGTTCCCTTGTATATATCTGAATAAATTGTTTGTATTGGAATTTCCTTATACTTTAAATGATTTTTGCCTGTATTAGCAATCATCTCTGACTCAAGGCTATAATCCAATGCCTTCCATCTGATTTTCTTATAAGCCCCTGCAGTAAAAGCCCTGTAACCGCATTGAGTATCCCTTAAATTAATCCCAAATAAAAATCTTGTTGTTTTGTTAATAAACCAGTTACCTGCTCTTAAAACTAGAGGCATATTTTTATCCAATTTTCTATAACCAAACACAATATCTACATCTTTCAAGGCCTTCAAGAAATTTGGTATTTCTCTTGGATCATGCTGCAAATCAGCATCTAAGGTTATAATAATTTTTGCACCTTTACTTAAGGCATAATCACATCCTGTCTTTAAAGCAGCACCCTTGCCCATATTAACAATATGCCTTAGAACAATAACATCTTTATTTTTTGCCTTAATAAATGTATCATCTTTGCTGCCATCATCAACAACTATAATATTTTTACAATATTGTTTAGTTTTTTTTATAACCTCTGCTATTGTTTTCTCTTCATTATAAGCAGCTATGACAGCATATATTTCTTTATTTTTCATTTGTTAAAATTTCTCCTTGAAATTTTGACCCAAAGAAATGCAAAGCATTTCTTGGGAACCGAAAATCTTTGATTTTCCAGTTCATTGAAAATATCTTTAGGTATTTTCATTTGTTGCATTAGAAATTATTTCTTCCTTAATTATTGGTTTAGGTTTGAAAACATCTAAAACATTCTCCTGAGTTCCGTTCCAGTCAATTTTCCAGATAATAATTCTTTCTCCAAATATTCCTGTTTCGTCACTAAACTTTTCAAAATGTTTCAAGCCATGTCCTTCCATGTAAAATAATCTTGTGAACATGCTTGCATCCAACTCAGGTGATGTTAACAATCTGTTATAACCTTCATCGGTTGGAATTAATACAATACTAACTCCCACACCATTATCAAAATTTTTCTCAACAATGCTATCTTCAGTAGGATAAGCTAATGAATTTGGGTGCATAATTCCTTGTGTAGTATCAATATTTGCTTCCATTGTTGTTAGATTAATTTTAATTTGAGCATCACTTATCGGACAACTAATACTGTCATTATTATTTTTTTTACAAGGATCTACATTAGAAGCATAACTTGGCCAAGGAGCAATCCAAGAATTGGCCTCATTACCGTCTGCAATACCCTGAACCTCATAATAAACACTCTCTGCCTTTTCTCTTGTATAATTAAACCTTTGTTGCATAAACTCTACGCTTTTTTCTAGATTATCTTTGTATTCTTTTTTCTTTAAGGTATTATAAATCAAAGCCTTATTAAAGTCCCAACTGCCAAAATGTGCCCAAACACCGCTCTTGCCCACCATATCTTCAGAAGTTATAAAATAATCCTCTGGTGGCTCACAATGTGTATACCTTAATATTAAATCAGCTTCCTCATCCTTTAATCCGTAACTTTTCAGTTTTACTTTTGCTTTATTTTTATCCAAAACAATTATCTCATATAATATGTCAACGCTTTTTGCCTCATCTTTTATTATCTCATCCAACTCATCAAAAGCAAGAACTTTATGGTCAGCACCAGAACAATCCAACATCCTCAATATACCTATAGCTATATCCTCATCTTTAGTTAATAAAGTATTGCCTATCCAATGTGCTTGTGGGCTGTTCTGGCTTGTTCCATCAAAAGTAACAGCTCTGTTCCCAATCATTTTGAACCAATGGCCAAAATCCCACCAAGAGTTTATTATTGCATTAGATGCAGCACTGTTGTCTATTTTTTTCAACGAATTATACCATGCGTCATCAAAATTTGGAATTTCATTTCTTGCAGTTTTATCAGCTGATTTAATTGGAGCTATTAATAATAGGGAAAGTAAAATAAAAACAGCAATTTTTGAAATATACTTATTAACACCAATCTCTTTTGTAACCCATCTTGTTATATACAGGTAGATAACTCCTAAACCAACGCCAATAGCAATAGAGAATGCTGGGACAAGCAGTAGAATAAATCTTATGCCTCTTGTACTTGCAAATACCGTTCCAATAAACCATACTATTAATGTAGCAGCATATTTAACATCTACCCCCCCATGTATATCTTTTTTAATGAAAGTTAAAATTATGCCTAAAATTGCAATAAAAAACAAAAACCTGTAACCCATGCTAATTTGATTGATAGCTTCCTTAATACTTATCTCATTTTGTTCTGCTACTGTTGTAAAAACATTAGGCCATACTGTGCTAATTCCAACCTCATGCAGCACTATTATCTCATGCGGGCCGGAAAAAGCAATTTTAAACCTATAAAAATCCGTAAATAAAGTTACAAATACTAAAGATGAAATAAAAAATAAAAGAGCGATAATTAATGTATGCTTTATAACTGGCTGCTTAATAAAATTAACAACCCCTTTTTTTAGATGATTTACATTTTTTATAGTATAATATACAAAACAAATAAACAATGCAGCTATAAGGAAATCAAATATATACCACCAGCCAAACCAAGTAAAGCTATAAACACCACAGAAAAAGCCAGCTAAAACAGCCAATATTATTTTTTTTACTAATTTTTTAGCTTCGAATGCCTCTACAAAAATCCAAGTTATTACCAGAGGCAATAAAACATTATAAGAATCAGTATCAGCAAATCCTGCAGCAGTCCTGCCTAAAAAAAAAGGGTGAACCCCTACTAGAATCGCAGCAACCAATCCACCAAAATTACCACCAATCCTTCTTGCAATAAAAAAGGCAGGAATAACAGCCAAGGTTGCTAGTAAAACAGGTACATAAAATATCATATTCTTTAAAATTAAGTCCCTCTTAAAAAAACGCAAAAATTTGTAAAGATAAGCCTCAAAATAAGCATGAAACATATCATTCATCGGCACAGGCCTTCCGTTTGGAGCGAACATATATATGTCCCACGGCTTCCCATCCTTAATAATGTCCCCAGGATGTCCATTTTTTAATATATTCTTTACATGCCTCATCCAAAAATAAGGATCCATCTCAGATAAATAAGTTTGTCCAGATTCATCCTGCAACCTTGACTTGAAAGATTTTGAGTATTCTCTTACAACCTCATTATAATCCGCTTGCTGCAAACCCTCCTGACTAGGAGCATAAACCTTGCCAGAATTCAACAAATTTTGTAATTCACTCTCTACTAAATTTTTTTTATTTTGATCAGGCAAATTGGGATAGAGTTGGTTTATTTGTGCGGAAATAACCTGCTCATTAAAATTAATAATATTATTGCTAGCCCACTCATCTGTAATAGGTAAATTTGCAGGATACAATCTAAAGTGAATACTGAAGAACATCCCTATTATTATCATCAAGATAGGAACTAAATATTTTTTATTCTTATTAAAATAAGTTGTAATTTTTTTAAAATCAATAGAGATTTCTTCTACTTCATCAGTACCTTTGGTTTTCTCTTTTTTTTCCTTAAATATTTTTTTTATCTTACTAAAGTCAAATGACACCTCTTCGCTATCCTCTTCTTTTTCTTTTTTACTTACCTCTTTTTCTTGAAAAATTTTTTTTATTTTAGAAAAATCAAAGCTTAATTCATCATCTCCTAGTTCTTCTTTTTCTTCAGATTTAGTTTCTTCTTTTTTTTTTTCCTTTTCTATTGGTTTTTCTTCTTTTTTCTTAAAAAAACTCTTTACTTTACTGAAGTCTACAGAAATACCCTCATCTTCCTCTTCTTCTTTAACCACTTCTTTAGGCTTATCTTTTTTACTTTTAAAAATATTTTTTACCTTTGAAAAATCAATACTTACATCTTCATCATAATCTTCTTTGTCTTCTCCAGATTTTTCTATTTCCTTTTTCTCTTGACTAATCTTTTCTTTACCCTTCTTTTTAAATATATTTTTTATCTTGCTAAAATCCAAGGATACATCTTCATCTTCTGTTTCTTCGTTTTCTTTCAATTTATCCCACCCTTAAAAGCCAATAAGAATTATAAGTAATTTATAAATATGTCGCTTATATTTATTTTTTTAAAAAAAAACAAAAACCTTGGTTCATTTAGTAATAGTTTAAATGAAAACCTCATTGGAAAATCTCTATCATGGCTTTCAATAATATTTTTATTTTTTTTTTTTTTTGCTAGTTTTATTAAGTAGTTATAATCATCATCTGTAAATCTATTAAGTATATTCCTTATCATTAAATGTATTTTTAAGTCTTTTTCAATTTTTTTTTTTATTTTTTTTTCATACTGTTCCTTATTTATTATACTTTCAGCCAAGCATTTGGCTGCAATTAATCCATGTATTAAGCCTCCACCCGTTGTTGCCTTTACCTGTGTTGCAGCATCCCCAACTAAAAAAACATTATTTTTCTTGATTTGAATATTTGGATTATAAATTGGAATAATGCCTCCTTGTCTTTCTATAATATCTTTTTCTTTAACTCTCTTATCATTAAGAAATTTTTTAAAAAAATAATTTGAATTTTTCTTTGCTGCCAGACCAACTCTTGCAATATTTTCTGATTCAGGAACAATCCATCCAAAAAAATTTGGAAAATTTTTGCCAAAATAAGTTTCATAACTGCTTTCGTCATTATTAATTTTAACTCTTGCCTGCTGGCCTATAAAAAATTCCCTCTTTCCATATAAAGAAAATGTTTTTGCAACCTGACTTAAAGGTCCATCTGCCCCTATAACATAATCATATTCTATTTTTTTTTTTTTATTTTTTTTTAGATCTTTAATGATTAGATTATTCCCCTCTTTACTTAAAAATCTATGATTAACATAAAGTTTTACCCCGTTGTCAGTAGCCTTATTTGCCAAATATTGATCAAACTTGATTCTATCAATTACAAACTCCCTTCTTTTTAGATTTAATTCTAAAAAATCATTATTTGGAGCATACACCTTGACTTTGTTTAGAGTATTAACCAAAAATTCTTTTCTTGGTTTAATTATATCTTTGAAAGAACTAGTTACAATCCCAGTACATTGAAATGGCTTTCCAATAATGCCATGTTCCTCAAAAATTTTTACTTCAAAACCAGCTTTAGCTAATAAATAACCCGTATAACAACCAATTGGCCCCCCACCCATTATTGTTACCATTCTCTTTTGGTCTAAACAATATTTATTATATATAGTTATTGGAATATTTTTAATAATTGTTAAGTAATACTATGATAGTATTATTTAAAAGTAATAACAAAATAGAAAGCTTTATATATTTAATTGCAATTTCAAGATAAATATATTGTAATAACTTATCAATAAGTAGGGGGTAAAAATGAATTTTGACTTTAAAAAATTTTTTGTAATTCTTACTTACATAAGTATGTTCATATTAACTATAATCGGCTCTCATGCTCTTTTAATTAATCAATCTTTATAGGAGGCAATCAAAAATGAATTTTAAAGAATTTATGGCTTTGACATCTACCTTTGGTTTTATATTTCCTATTGCTTATGGAAACGCTAAAGCAGAGCACAAACCAATCAAATTAAAAGATGATTCACATATAACGACTATTGACCAATCAAAAAAACAATCTAATCAAAGAGATCCTTTCTTACTATGTCCTCCTTATGAAAAATATTCTGTTGAACATGCAGCAAGCGGAATAATACAAGGAGCATATGCAAAGATATTCAAAGATGGAAAAGAAGTAAGAGAACAAACAATAGTTGTTAACCCAAAAGGCATCAGAGCAATGAATGCCTTAGTTCTTGCAGAAGGAGAAACTACTCAAATTTATGCAAATCTATTGGTAAAAACTAAAGACAAAGACGGAAAAACAGTATATAAAGAAATGCCTGGTTATGTTAACATAAATCTTCCGAATGGTGTAGAAACCAAACTAGATGACAAAGTAGATGGAACTGAGCTTGAAAAAATATTAAGTAACAGTTCTAATGATAATGTTTCAAGAGTTCAAGCTACTATTGATGGATATGATGTTAACAATTGTCTAAGAGCTAGCTTTTTACAAGAAATAGTTGTGATACCTACAAAATTACGCAAACAAAATGAAGATCTTTATAACATTTTAATTAATTTACAAGGACAGATTAACACATACTTACAAACAGAAGATCAAAGATGGGAGCAAGTTTTAGGCCAATATAACGAAATTATTAACAAATTAAATTCAATAGAACAAAAAATAGAAACTAAAAAAGAAGCACCAACAATAATAACAAAAGCAAAACCTACTAAAAGTCATATAGAATTAGCACTAGGATACAGCCATCCAAATAGTATTTATGCTAATTTGCAAGGAATTTTATTTAATGGTGAAAATTCTAGATTAATCCTTGGATTATTAGGTTCATATGGCATTAAAGATATTTCATTAGGTCCAGTAAGAGCCCAAGACCATAGTTGGTATTCTAATACATTTGGTCAGAGAGTCCATTCAACTACTGATTTATTAGGTAATTACACACCAAAAGAGTTAGCAGCATTATTGCAGCTTGAATTTGGAAAACAAAATGGTTTAAGAGCAGGTATTGAAGGCATAGCTGGAATACAATTTAGAAATGTAGCATTATCTTTACAAAAAAAAATTCAGGGAATGGATTATGGAAATATTTTGGAAAACAGGATTGTTGACTTAGGAAAACAGGATTACAATAAATTCTTTGTTGAAGCACTTGGTTACATAAAAATACCATTGTCTAATCATCTTGATTTATATGTTGCTGGAGGAGCAAAAAAACTTCCAAGCATATTTGTTGATAAAATTAATGGACAGGCATTGATAACAAATGTAGGTCCTGAAAACGGCATAGAGCTTTACAAAGGTGGGACAAAAGCTGTAGCTAAAGCAGGACTTAACTTTAGGTTTTAAAGGTGAAACTAATGAATAAAGCACACTACAAAAAAATATTTTTGTTTTTCATATTTTCAGTTCTATCAACTAATATTGTAGCTGCAGTAGATGTATTCATGTCAAATGATCAAACAATTAATAATGGCGATTCAGCAACATTTACCTGTGACATAGATCCTGATTTGTTCTATTATGTAACCTACGAAATTAGGATTACAGGTAATGGAGTTAATAAAGTACTAGATTCTGGAACTATTAATGCAATTTTTGCACAAAAATCTGTTACAGTTAAACCAACTGATTACAATAGCGCTGGAACATACACAATTACATGCTCTGCTACCGAATATGGTTACACTGATTCAGATGCTGCAAAATTAATTGTTAAAGAAGTTGTATCATACAGACATGAGAACTGTTGTGATAATTATGGCTGGGATGGTGCAAAAAAATGCGGTGGCTGCTGTGGACCAGCAGAAAACTGTATTGCTTACCATAAATCCGATCCTTATAATTGGCACGATTCTAATGAAGTTTGGCAGTGTGATTTTAACCCAAATCAAAACAGCATTTACCACTTTGTAAAAAATTGTAATAATTATGACTCTTATGACTCTTACACAAACTATTGTTCTGGTAATATTGTTAGAAAACACAGATTATTTCACGACTGGGACTGTGATGAAAGAGTTCCTTATACAGCAGACTGTTACGAAACAAGTACCAGCTGGAAAAATGACGAATTTGTAGAAGATTGTGACAGTTATGATGGTTGGTATGACACAGCTAATACTCGCTGGAAGTCTACATCAGAGTGTGTTGAAAAAGAGCAGAAAGAGCAAATATATAGAGATTATTACTGTTCTGAAGGTGCTTGTAAGTTTAATACTGATTCTACTCAATGGATAGATACTGGCAAAACAAGAAATAAACCTGATGGAACAATTTGCGATGATGGGTTGTGGTGTAACATAAACGAAGCTTGTAAATCGGGAGTTTGCACAGGAGGCAATTCAAGAGACTGTTCTGATAGCAAAGAGTGTACTGACAATACTTGTAATGAAAACTTAGACAGATGTGAAAATCCAAACCTAAAAGCAGGAACATTATGTGGAAGTGCAAGAGATTGTCCAGATGATCATTGTGATGATGTTTACGCTAAACTTTATCCTGATGATGGACATGATACATGTGACGGAAACGGTAACTGCAAAGTATATTCATGTGCTATGGAAACATTTTATTGTACTGATAATGATCCTTTTGACGGAATAAATACTTTAGAGTGTGGAGCATCTTGCGACTCTGATAATGATTGTAATGATCAAAACATTTACACTATAGACACTTGCAACCTAAACACCTGTTCATGTGAACATAAACCCTTACCTTATTGTGGTAATGGAGTTATTGACCCAGGAGAAGAATGCGAACTACCTAACACAGTCCTAGCATCTTGTAATTATGGTGCTAATTATTTACAAGATTATTGTGATAGTAACTGTAAATTAAAAGATGATGATTGTGAAGACGATTATCCAGGATGTACCTCCTCTCCTAAATGTGATGAAGTTAAGCCAGGCACAAATAACTGTGACTTAGCATGTCAATATAAACCACAACCATATTGCGGAGATAATAATATTGACTTAGGAGAACAATGTGAATTACCAAATACAAACAATAATGAATATTGTTATCAAACAAAATATGGAAGTTGTTCTGGTAATAAGATTGGAATAAGAGACAATTATGGCAATTGTAACAATGAATGTGGCTGTACAGAAGATACTTTCACCTATCAATGCATTAAAGGCAAATGCGGAGCAACTTGCGATAGTGATGATGACTGTGAGGATAATGCTTGTGAAGCAACTTATTATGATTATTGTGATAACAAAAAATTAGTTGAGTATGATAACAATAAAATAAAAGATTCAACAACTGTAACAGATTCTTGTGATAATACTTGTAAAGAAGATTGTTTATGTACAAATTGTAATATAGACTGTTCTCCACCTGAAACCAATACTTATTGTGTTGCAGATATTTGTGGAGCAGAATGTAGCTCAGATATCGACTGTGATGATTCAAACAAGTATACTATAGATTCTTGTAATATAAACACTTGTATGTGTGAACATGAATACTTACCTTATTGCGGAGATGGAAATATAGACCAAGGAGAAACATGTGAACTACCTAATACCTTTAATAACCCTTATTGTACACAAACAACTCAAAAATGTTTTGGCAATAAATTAGGTACAAGAGATGCTTATGGAGACTGTAATAACGAATGTGGTTGTTCAGAAGATTCATTCTTTATTAGATGTGTAAAATGTAAATGTGGAGCACAGTGTGACAGTAATGATGATTGTGTTGCAACAGAATGTGATTATTTAGATGGTTGCATAGGTAATGATTATTATGATTATAATGATGTAAATAATAATTGCTTAGACACTTGTATGTGTGAGCAAAATAAATGTACAAAATATGCTGTATATGTTAATGACCAAAGATGTACTGAATGTCAGAAAGATGATGATTGTAGTCATTTAAACAAGGATTATTGTGACGGAAATTTAATTAAGCACGATGAAGGAAAATGTATTAATTATGAATGCACAACACAAACTACAACTTTACAAGATTGTAATAATTTAGATAGAAATCATTGTAATGATACAAAAATCTTTAATGAAGATTATACATGTGACGATGCTATATGTGAATTAAGTGGTATTGATACAATAGAATGTAATGATAACCAATATTGTAATGGCCAAGAAACCTGTGAAAATGCTGCTTGTATTTCTGGAACTCCAGTTGACTGTTCTGGAAATGATATATGTGGAATAGCAACTTGTACAAATAATCCAGACAATAACCTCTTTACATGGGATTATAGAAAAGATTTCACATCTATTTGTGACGAAGACTTAGATATATGTACAACAGGCTCTACTACAATAACCCACAGTTGCGATATATCTAAATGTGGTGCAGAATGTGA
Organism: uncultured Methanosarcinales archaeon; assembly: GCA_964467845.1. GTDB lineage: Archaea > Nanobdellota > Nanobdellia > Woesearchaeales > CAYXTQ01 > CAYXTQ01. The sequence continues at coordinate 11,151 of CAYXTQ010000013.1, forward strand.
AAAAGACAGTGATTGTAACGATGGAAATGAATGGACAAACAATTATTGCACAGATTGTATTTGTAAAACAGAATATATCCCTCACTGCGGAGACAATAATATAGACCCAGGAGAAGAATGTGACCTTAATAATCTAAACGGTAAAACTTGTCTAGATTTTTATGAAATTATCAATAATGTAGTAGTATATTATGTTAATGGAAATTTATCATGTGATTTAAATTGTATGTTTGATAAGTCATGTATTTTACCTGACTGCGCAGATGGAATAGACAACGATAATGATAGTTTAATTGATTATCCTTCTGATCCAGGCTGCGGTGCTTATTATGATACCAGTGAATACAATCCATGGCCACAACCAAGACAAGAACAGCCAAGCACAGAATTAACCATAAAAAGAATAACTATCTTAAATGAAAATATTTTGCGTACTGGGGACGACATTTTATTGTATGTTACATTATACAACGACGGAGATGTTAATTTAAAAAATCTAAAGATAACAGCAACAGTTCCTGAATTAGGGATGATAAAAAATACAAGAAGATTTGATTTGAAGAAAAACAATGAGGTAACAAAAATAATCCTCTTAGAAAACATTCCAGATAATACAAACTTAGGTGAATATGACTTAAGGATTACAGCAAGCAATGACATCCTCACAAGAGTAATTCATCGTCCAATAAAGATAATCAAATAATCATTTTAATTATTATATAGTTAATAACAATAATATTTATATACAAGTAGTGATTACTAAAGAATAGTCATAAGGCGTAATCACTCTTGTATGCTAAAAAAACCGAAAGATTTATATACTAGCTTGTGATTACAAGTCAATAGAGATAAACTCTCTATACAAAAAAAAAATAAAATAAAATAATTACAAACAAAAGATTAGGGGGTAAACAAAAATGAAAAAATATAGGTTAATAAGCTTATTAGCTTTTGTTATAATTGGAGTTCTGGCTATGGCTAGCATAGCTTATGCAAACTATAACATAGAAGTAGAGCTAGACGATGATGAGCTAAGTGCATCAAGCACAAACTTCGTAAGAGCTCTGGAAAGAGGAGACGAATTTGATGTAAAAGTGCATTTGACTTCTGATATAGATGTAGAAAATGTACAGGTTGAAGCAGAGCTTCGTGGTTATGATCATGATGATAGAGTTGAGGACATATCAGATGTCTTTGATATGAAAGCAAATGTTACATATGTTAAAAAATTAACATTAAAATTTGCAGATAGGTTAGACCAAGACAGATATAAATTAAGAGTTCAAATTGAGGATAGAGACAGTAACACATTTGAGGAAACATATGAACTTGAGGTTGAAACAGCAAGACATCTTTTAACAATTAAAGATATTGTATTCTCACCAGAAAACACAGTCAGAGCTGGTAGAGCTTTACTAACAACTGTAAGGGTTGCTAATGATGGACAAGAAGATGATGAAGGAATTAAGATTAAGGTAAGCATTCCAGCATTAGGAATTTCAGCTTCAGATTATATTGATGAATTAGAAGCAGAAGGAAAAGATGATGATGAAAAAACAAGCGAAGAGCTTTATATGAAGATTCCAGAGTGTACTACAGCTGGTGATTATAAAGTCAGAGTTGAAGTAATATATGATGATGGCGATGAAAAAATTACTAAAGAATCAATGATAACTGTTACAGAAGGCGAGTTTTGCGGAGCTGTTACTCCTGAAACAAAGCCAAAAACAATAATTACAGTTGGTGTTGAAAGCCAGGATTTAACCCAAGGCCAGGGTGGAGCTGTTTACCCACTAACCATAACAAATATGGGAACAACAACCAAGAGTTATACAGTAACTGTTGAAGGCGTTGATGCTTTTGGAACTTCAAGAATAAGCCCAAGTAACTTTGTCGTATTAGGAGCAGGAGAAACTCAGGCAATATATGTTTATGTTTCAGCAAAAGAAAACGCACCTTTAGGACAAACAATGTTCAGCTTGACAATAAGCTCAGGTGGAGAAGTTTTACAGCAAATACCATTAAAAGCAAATGTTTTAGCAAAAACAGTAGCAGGATGGGACAAGGTTAAGAAAGCTTTAGAGATTGGCTTAGTAGTTTTAGTGATTTTACTTGTAATTTTAGGCTTAATAATCGGATTTAACAAGCTAAAAGGCAAGGAAGAAGGAACAGAAGAAACAAGCCAAACCTACTATTAAAACCAACGTAGGTGGTGCTGAAAAACAAAGTTTTTCAAGCATTTTTTTTTTTTTTCTTTTTAACTTTCCTTTACTTTTTTTCTAAAGATTTATGAATGCCCACTTGGGACTAGAGGATAGAATGAAAAAAAAAATAACATTCATAATAATACTTGCATTAATTCTGTTACAGGCAGTAAGTGCTTTAGATAATAACCTCTATGTTTCAGCTAAATATATCAAAAAAGAAGTGTGCCCATGTACTCCTGTATCTTATGAATTTGAGATTAAAAATATAGGTTTTTTTTCAGAAACATATACCTTAGACATAGATA
>CAYXTQ010000014.1:0-1013 GCA_964467845.1 uncultured Methanosarcinales archaeon
ATTCAATAAAAAACAATAAGGTGCACAAACACAATAAGGAAAACATAGTTTGCCTACAATATGAAATTGCACCAATATTTTTTTTTTTAAAAATTTTAAATAATCAATAAATTAAAAATAATAAAAAAAAAAATATCCCCACCCCCGGATTCGAACCAGGAACCTCTACCGGATTTATTTTTTTTTTTTTCTTTCGGTGTTGGCTGGCTCTCTGTCATTCCTTGCTTAATGCATAAGGTCAGAGCGCATCTTTAGCTAAGGTATAAAAAACTTAACAGCCGAACGCTCTAGCCGTTGAGCTAGGTGGGGTCTTTGTTAAAGAATAATACTTAATTTATAAATTTTGTGAAAAATAATACTAAGATGTTCAGCATGGCGGAAATCATAGAAAGATTTATAAATAAGCGAGTTTTTATTTTAGTATAATATTAGTAGTAAAAAAAAAAAAAAAGAGGTGTATATGAATGAGAAAGGCTTCTTTAAGTTTGTCTATGAATGCAATTGTGATTCTAATTTTAGCAATAACCTTGCTTGGATTAGGTTTAAGTTTTATGAGGGGGTTATTTAAGAGCATGGAGGCTAAGGTTAATATTGCTGTCAGTTCACAGGAATTAATAAATCCTCCAACATCTGATAATCCTATAACTGTTGCTCCTTCAAGTATTTCTTTAAGGAGTGGCGAAGATGGAAGTATAACTGTTGCTTTTCTGAATAATTTACATGATGAAGTGGATTGTGAATTATCTGTTTGTAGATCCGGAATAGGAACCGGAGCATGTGATATTGTAGTTAATGGTTTGTGTCCTGGTACTCTAATTGATAATTGTCCACTAGTTTATAGTACAGCTGTATTATCAATGAAAGAAGATCAGATTAATACGTGGGTAGTAGCTATTTCTCCTCCGTCTACGTCTATTGCTGAAACTGCATTATTCACAGCAAAAATGTATTGTTCTGATGGTGCAACTCCACCTACAACTGAAGGAACTTTCACAAAAGACTTTATTGTTATA
>CAYXTQ010000014.1:1023-13567 GCA_964467845.1 uncultured Methanosarcinales archaeon
AAATGGTGATGGTGATTATGTAGATGCAGGTGATGGAGTATTCATCAAAGACTTAGTAGTTGTAGTCAAACCATAAAGGTGATAATCATGAAAAAAAGACTAACTCGTGAAGAAGAATTTGACATAATGAAATTGATATTGGACAAGTTCTTATGGCTGGGATTTGGTATAATGGCTTTTGGCTTGTATAAGATGGTTACAGCAAATATTACAACAGGAATTGCATGGATGATAACAGGAGCAATAGTTTTAGTGTTGTTTATGGTAATAATTGTAAGGGAATACGAAGTAATCAAGTAGAAAGTAAATATTTTTTTTTTTTTTTATAGTAACTTTTTTATATTAGTTCTTTTATTTATTTGTCAAAAACCACCAATCAGAGATTGGTGGCATATTATGACATGCACACTCACAGTGAGTGGTTTTTGAGCATGCTCGGAAATATACAAATTTCACTTTTTATAGTGGATTTCATCCACTGGTTGGAAACCAGCAGTATATTTCCGACATATTAAAAGAGGTGTATAAGATTAAATATAAAAATATTTTATTAATAGTCCTTTTATTATGTTTAATTTTTTCTTTAAATGGATGTGGAGGAGAATGTAAAGAAAGTTCTGACTGTCCTTCTAAAACTTGTTTTATAGCAGAGTGTATGGATAAAAAGTGTGTAGAAACTCCTAAAGAGGATTGTTGCAGTAATGGTATTTGCGATGTTAAGGGTGGTGAAACAAAATGCAGTTGTCAGAAGGATTGTGGGCAATGCAGCGGTAAAGTTGGGATGTATTTAGAGTATATGTGTGACGGGGATAATTGTATTACTTATATTAAAGATGATGTTATAAAGAAAACAAGCTTTACAGACAAGATTTCATTAAGGAATATTGGAGATATATCTGCTACCTATACTTACGACCAACCTTTTAACATAGATGAATCCTTGTTTAATATAAGGTTTGTTTTAGATAACAAGCAAAATGATATAGAATATATTAAAATAAATAAGGTTAATATTTATGAAGAGCTGGGTAAGAGAACTGCTCAGGTTCAGACTTATGGAGAGAAGATTGTGGATCTGATATTATGGGATAGTAGGACAGATGTTATTGATGATGTAATACTTTCGCTTAACATGAGTAATAAAACTGAGGAAGAAAAACAATTAACAGTAGATGTAATTTATGAGTATGCAAAATTAGTAAAAGGAACTACAACAACAACGAGTGGAACTTATAAAAAACAAATAAAAGATAAATTGATTTTTGTTAATCCAAGCAAAAAAGCAAAATGTCCAAGCAGCTGCGATGATAATAATCCTTGCACAACAGATAGATGCTCTGCTGCAACAAATTATTTCTGCGAGCATATTATAAAAGAGGGTGTTAGTTGTTGCGGAAATCATAAATGTGATAGTGGTGAGGATAAATGTAGTTGCCAAAGAGATTGTGGTTATTGCGAGAAAGAGTTTGGTAGCTATATTGAGTTTGTTTGTATAGGCAATAAGTGTTCAAGCAGATTAAAGACAGAGCAGGTTCCAAAAACATTGATTGAAGATGGCAATATGAATGACATAAGGATTGAGATGAAGACAACATTTAAAGAGCCTTTTGATATAGGAATAGATAAGTATAAGATTGAGTTAGAGTTACAGTATAAGGCAGATGGTGTTTCAAATATTAAATGCAATAAGTTTCAGGTATTAAGCGGAGATGAATTATTAGCTGAAAAAGATATAATTGCTACCTTTACTTCTTTAGGTGGTAGTTATAGTATTGAGTTTGGAACAAGTTTTTCAATGAAAGAGGTTGAAGAAAGCAAAGGAACAAATATGGAGTTAACCTGCAGTTATTCTAAAACAACAACTAGCGGAACACAGAGTTATATTAAATCAGTCACACAGAGTTTAGGAATGATAACTTATGTTAATCCGGATGTTTAAAATTTTTTTTTTCTCTTGATTTTTATTTTTTAATTAATAGTTTGTTTGTAGTTAGGAAGAATTGGTTAGTTTACTATTGAGTTTAAAGATTTGTTATTTTAAATGGTGGTGGGGGTTTTATTTAATGCACTTATTACAAGGCTTGTAGCCTTCTGCAATTATTTTTGATTCATCAAGTTTAACTAAATTTTTACTGCTTATTCTTTTTCCAATTAAACAATTAATAGTGTGATACGTTTTTTTTGATTTATTTCCTGTATATTTTTTCTTTTTTTGAACAGATAAAATAGATGCTAAACTCATTAAGCTTCCAGCAAGTACTGCAATACTAAAAGAAACAGAAACATCTTTCAAAAATAGGTCGTCCTTGTTGTATGTATTCAAAATCAAGGATATTGAAGAAACAGATATTCCTGCAGTCTCTGCAACTTTTATACGTTCTCCTTTTTTAGTTGGAATAACCAAGTGAACAAGACCTTCAGGTTTCCATAAAAAAGCAGGAACTACACATTGAGGCTCACACTTATATTTGTCGCCTAAATCAAAACTTATTCTTTCTTTTGCAAAACCGGCAGGATCTTCCCTATTATAAAAACTTGTTGCGTCATTAATATCATCGCATCTTAATTCAAATGAGCCTTTTGGATAAAGCGAACCATGAAACACCAAAATAATTCCTAGGGTACTTTCTTTAAATTTTTCATTGAAATCATAAAAATCAATACTTCCTCTATCAGAATATGCATAAGTTTCGTTATCATAATCTACACCATCGCCCTTTAGTATGTAGTCATCTGTACTTAATGAATCATCAATTAAAGTATGGTTTATTATTTTAATTTGATCAGAATAACGTATAATGATTGTATCCTTAAAACCATGTACCCTAAATTTAATTTCTGCTTCTTTGTTTACAAAATCAAAGTTGTAATGCAAGTCTCTAATGTAAGCATCATTGGGTGCATGTGGTGCTTCTATTTCTATATAATAATCGTTTAAGGGAGGTGTTGGATCAAAAATTTTAGGAAATATTAAGATACCTACAATTGATAATACAAAAAAAAATAATGTGATTATTATTGATAAATTATATCTCATATTTTCCCCCAAATAATTCTAATAATTGTATAATCTATAAAAATCTTACTGAAAATTACTCTTTCCTAAACCACAACCTTAATAAACTATTTAAGTTATTAATTGTTAAGGTAATATAATGAAAAAAAAAAGAGGTTTAGAGCTTTCAATTAATTTTTTAGTTGTTATTATAATAAGTATTGCTCTACTTTTTATGGGTGCTGCTTTTTTTAGGAATCTTTTAATTGGAGCAAATAAGATAAAGGAGAATTATGACCAAAGAACAGAAGAGGAATTAGAGGATTTATTGACACAAGGTGAAAGAGTTGCAATTCCATTTCCAAGGCAGGATGCAAGAAAAGGTGATACAATAGTTTTTGGATTAGGGATTTATAATGCATTAGGCCATAACTTAAATTTTAAGGTTAATGTTCAATGCAGCACTGCTTTTCAAGATACACAAGAACTAACAACTGCTTGTGGTGATGTTTTTACAAACGGCGATGGTAAGATATTTTGGAATGGAAATGATATTCTAATAAAAAATAATGAAAGGCATAAAATGCCAATAGCAGTATATTTTCCCAAGAATGCAGAGGTTGCAACTTATATTTTTAATGTTTGTGTTTGTCAGGGTGATAGTACACCAGTAGGTTGTCCTACCTGTGGGTCAGGCAGTTTACCAGCAAATCTTTATGAATCAATACATAAGATGTATGTAACACTTAAGTGATTTTTGTTTTGATGATTATAAAAAAAAAAAGCAAGTATTTATAAAGGGCATAAATATTCTATTAGATATCGGAAACATCTTAATCTTATTTTTTCCTGAATATAGATTAGCTGGTTTAATAATATTAAGGATTTTTATTTTCTGATTAAAAAAAAAAAAACTCAAAATGATATGTATAAATAGGCTAAAATGGTTCTTTATAAAATAGTCAAATATTGCAAGCATTGCAAAAAGAGATTTGTAGTTAATCAAGGTGAATCATATAAGTATTTATGTGATAAGTGCCAATTGACTGCCAATACTCAGAAATATAAATAATTTGGAGGTATAAAAAAAAAAAAAATGAAAGGAAAGGTAAAATTTTTTAATCAAATGAAAGGGTTTGGGTTTATAGCCGGTGAAGACGGAAAGGAGTATTTTGTACATAAAACAGGATTAAAGGAAGGCGTAATTATAAACGAGAATGACTCAGTTAAATTTGATGTGACAGAAGGAGACAGGGGCCCTAAAGCAGTTAACGTCTCTCTTGAATCATCTAAGTAAATACGTTTTCTATTTTTTTTTTTTCATTAGATTAGTATTGATAAGAATTTATTTAACTAAATGTTTTCATAAATTTCTCTTCTATGTCCAACTTTAATTATTTCCATCAATTTTTTATCTTCGTAAATATCTATTAAAACCCTGTAATCTCCAACCCTTAAGCTCCATATATTTTTTGACTCTAATTTTTTCATAAAACTCTGTGGAGTATCTCTGATAAAAACCACTTTCCTTAGAATTCTTTCAGTAATCTCTTTTGGTAATTTTTCAAGTTGTTTTATAGCCTTTGGTTTAATTTTGATATCATAAGTCAATCTTAACACCTAGCTGCCTGATAGCTTTGCTTAAAGGAACTCCTTTTTCTTTTCTTGCTTCATCAATGTCCTTTTGTGTTTGTTCTGTTAGCATTGGCTCAGCAATTTCCTTAAACTTCATCAGTTTATTTATAATCTCGTTATAGCTTTCCCTGTTATACTCCTTAAATTTTTTTAATTTCTCTAATGTGTCTTTTTCTAGTTGTATTGTTGTTATAGCCATATTATCACCTATATAGTTGGTATATAGATTACTATATAGTAGTTATATATAAATGTTTGTATTTTTAATCAATATTAATTAATCATTGGGTGTTATAATATAATCACAATTAATTGTGAACTAGTTCCAATTGTTTTTATTTTTTTATTATTTTTATAAATTTATCATTGAATTTTAAAAAAAAAAAAATAATTGGTGCAATTACATCATTAAGACAAACTAAGTTTGACTAATACTATTTGTGAGCCTAATGGTTTTTTTTTTATTGATAATTTTTATATTGAATTCAGAATTTATTTATGGCTATACCAAAACACTAATTTATCCTTCTCAATCTTATCTAATCTGCAGAAGCCAAACCTTTCAAACTGTACAACAGAATTAACTTTAATATTTTTTACAGAAGATTCTGCCAATCCCTTAACTAAGGTTGTGTCTGGCATTAAAATCTCAACATTAACTAAGTCTTCAGAATAAGGAAGCCAATGAATAATAGCAGCACCTTTGCCTTTATATTTTTCATACTCCAAAGAGTCAAAACAAATTTTATTTTTCTTTTTTATAAAATTCAAACAATCCATTAGTCTATACACTTTATTGTCCTTAAACTCTTTATAATCTTCTTCTGTAATATAAAATTTATCCTTTGTTTTAAAATTTCTATAACCTTTCTCAGGAAATTCAGGATGTAACTTTAGCTTTAAATCCTGTTCAGGAGCATTATCTATAGTTATTAATTTAGGTTTTTCTATGAAAAAATATCTCTCTGCTTTTGGATCAAGGATTCTTCTGTTTAAAGTTGAAACCAAACTCCAGTCTAAATTAGTTTCAGATTTGCTTAAACCAACCTCTAAAGCAAGTTCATAAAAGGTTTCCTTTACAATACCTCTTCTTTTCAATGCTCTTAAAGTAACTAATCTTGGATCATCCCAGCCAATAACTTTTTTTTCCTCAATTAATTTTCTTATTTCCCTGCCCTGTGTTATTGCTCCTGTTATATTAAAACGTCCATATTGAATTATAGTTTGTTTTGGAAGTTTAAATAAGTCTTTTATATAATTTTGAAGCTCAACCCTCATTGTGCCAAACTCTATGCTTCTTAAAATATGGGTAATGTCAGTTATTGAATCTTCAATTGCATTTTCAAAATCATACATCGGCCATACAATATATTTTGATTTTTGCCTGTAATGCGGTGTTGAACAGAGCCTCATTATAACCGGGTCTCTCATAACATAGTTTTTTGATTTCATGTCAATCTTCAATCTCAAAGAGCAGGTTCCATCCTTGTATTTCTTGTTTAACATATTTTTCCATTCTTCCATATTTTTTTTAGGATTATTTTTTCTGCATTTACATCCTGTTCCCTTAAATCTGTTGTCTTTCATTGAATCTCTATCGCAAAAACAGACATATGCTTTATCTTGTTCAATTAGCTGTTCAGCCATTTCATAGAATTTTGGCAAATCATCACTTGCGAAAATTGTTTTATCCGGCTTTATGTCTAAGTATTCAAGAACATCTTCTTTCATTGCATCAACATATTCCTGCGTAGATGTTAATGGATTTGTGTCTTCAAATCTTAATATGCATTTTCCATCATATTTTTTTGCATATAAATAGTTTAAAAGAAAACTTAAAGCATGGCCAATATGATTGTATTTAGAGGGCTCTGGTGGAAGTCTTGTAGTAACTTTTCCAATAATGGCGTTTGGCAATTCTGGAAGCTCCTTTTTCTTAGGTTTTTCTTTTTTTTCCAAAAGCTCTGGAGCTAAATCCTTTAGTTTTTTAGTCTGCTCTTCAACACTTAATCTGCTTATGTCTTTAATTTTTTTTTTTACTTCTTTGCTTATTTCAGATGCTTTTTCCTTTAACTCAGGATGTTCGGCAAATACCTTGCCTATAACAGCTCCAACATTAGCCTTACCATTAAATTTTATTGCATTCTGCAGAGCATATTTTAGGATTGTATTTTTTAATTCCATTATTCTTTTAAATGAATTTAAGAAGTATTTAAAGTTTGTTATAAAAAAATAAATAACCACTCTAGAATGAAAAGTTTTAAATATAATAATCATAATTACAGTTGGATAAAACAAGTGGGGGTTTGATATTATGACAAGTCTTAATGAAAAAGTACATTCTAAAGAAGTTCTTCCTGAAAGAGAACTTTCTGAAGAAGTCAGGAGTATAGATAAAAAACTGGCAGGATATCTTAATGAACTTGAATATCAATTGACTAAAAAATATGACGTAAGAATTGATAGAACACTAAGGGAATTAGCGTATAAATTAAATGAATTAACAAAAAAGGAATATAAAAATAGAGTAAGAATATATTTAGATGAAATAATGGGTCCAATAAAAGATATGATAGCTTGGTTTAATAGATACGATAAAGAACCACCTAGATTGGCCCCATTATATTTTAATAATCTACTTTATAATCCTGTAAGGTAATATTCAATGACCAAAAATATTTACTCTGTTTTTACTGGAACAGGTAGTTATATACCTACAAAAGTTGTTAAGAACGAAGATTTTCTTAGCCATGAATTTTATGATGAAGATGGGAAAAAATTTGATAAGACGAATGAAGAGATTATAAAGAAGTTTGAAGAGATAACTGGAATTAAAGAAAGGAGATATGTTACAGATGGTCTTGTTACGTCTGATATTGCTTATTTTGCTGCACAGAATACATTAGAGTCATCAGGAATTGACAAGGAAAGTCTTGACTACATAATTTTTGCTCACAACTTCGGAGATGTAAGAACAAATAATAAAAGGTCTGATTTTGTTCCAACTCTTGCTGCAAGAGTAAAGAATAAATTAATGATTAAAAATCCTTATACTGTAGTTTATGATATTCCTTTTGGGTGTCCTGGATGGTTGCAGGGAGTTATACAATCTGATTATTATATCAGGGCTGGTAATGCAAAGAGGGTTCTTGTTATAGGAGCAGAAACTCTTTCCAGGGTTTCAGATACTCATGACAGAGATAGTATGATATATGCTGATGGAGCAGGAGCTACAATATTTGAGGCTGTAGAAAGTGAAAAACCTATTGGAATATTGTCTCATGCTGCAAGGTCTGATACCATTGAGCATGCATATATGCTGTGGATGGATAAATCATATAATCCTAATTATAAAGGTGATGAATTGTTTCTTAAGATGCGTGGTCGCAAGTTGTACGAGTATGCTTTAAAAACAGTTCCTGAGGTTGTAAAGAAGAGTCTTGACAAGATAGGATTATCACTTCATGATGTGCGTAAGGTTCTTTTACACCAAGCTAATGCAAAGATGGATGAAGCAATATTAAGGCGTTTGTTTAATTTATATGGAGTCAAGGAAATACCAGATTACATTATGCCTATGACAATATCATGGCTTGGTAATAGTTCAGTTGCTACATTGCCTACATTACTTGATTTATTGCTTAAAGGAAATCTTGATAATCATTCATTACAAAAAGGAGATATTGTTGTATTTGCTTCTGTAGGAGCTGGTATGAATATAAATTCTGTGGTTTATAGAATACCATAATTAAAGCTATTTTTTTTTTTAAAGTTTTTTAATTATTTATAATAAAAAATAAAAACTACTGGAACAGGTGCACAAATAATTGTGATTATTGTATAACATTCTAATGATTATTAAATACTGTTTTAAAATTAATTTTCCGAAAACTTTATAAAGAAGTAAATTCTAAGTTCAGATAACTACAAAAGACTAAAGGGGTGTTTTATGGTTACAAGAAAAACAAGCATAATACCGAAGGCTGCTGTTGTTAGGATTTTAATCAAGGCTGGAGCAAAAAGGGTAAGTGATAGTGCTGCTTCTGTTTTCTCTGAAGTAATACAAAGTATTGCAGAAGAGATTGCTGAAAAGGCAAATAAGATTGCTATACATTCTGGAAGGAAAACTGTCCAAGATGGGGATATTAAGTTAGCTGTAAGGCAATAAATAAAAAATGTTTATATATTATTACTAATTCTTTACACATTATGGGCGGGTAATTCAGTCTGGTAACTGGTTACGCTCGGTTTCATGAAAATCTTCGATTTTCAGGACACAGAAAACCTAATGGTTTTCTCGTGGACACGCAAGAGGCGACTCCTAGTCTTCGACCGGAGTCCCCTGCGAATTGAGCGTAATCGTTGGGCAATAGAATGCTCCATTGGCTGTGGGGATGCCCCGGGTTCAAAGAACAAAGAGATTAACTCTTATTTTGAAAGTCCCGGCCCGTCCATTTATTAAAAAAAAAAAATGAAAGTTGGGATTGATCTTGTGCAGATAAGTAGAATAAAAGATTTAATGGAAAAAAAAGAAACAATTAAAAAGATTTTTCATATTTCTGAGATTACTGATGATCCTGAAAGTCTTGCAGGAATTTTTGCAGCTAAGGAGGCATATTTTAAAGCAATAGGTAAAAAAAAAAAATGGCTTGATATTGAAATAAAAAAAAAAAAAGAAGGAAAACCTTATATCATATCAGATAAGAAGGAGAGGATTAACTTAAGTATTACTCATGAAGGAGATTATGCTGCTGCTATAGTTATTATTGAAGATGAAAACAGTAATTGATATAATTGAATCTTTTAAAAATAGAAAAAAAAATGCTTTATTATATAAAACAGACTTTAGAACATTTAAATGGACTTATGAAAAACTATATATCTACATAAAAAAATTTGCTAATTTTCTTGAAAGACAAGGTTTAAAAAAAAAAGATAAGGTTATTATATGGGCGCCAAATATGCCTGAATGGGTTATTTCTTGTTTAGGAACAATATATTATGGAGCGATTGTTGTTCCAGCTGATCTATTAGCTAATCCAGAAACTGTTGAAAATATAGCAAAGGATTCAAAACCAAAACTGATTATAAAGACAAAGTTTAAGCCTAAGTTAAAATATAATGCAAAGACAATATTTATTGAGGAACTTGGATTTATCCTTGATGAAGAAAACCAATGGAAGAAAAAAAATAACCCGAAAGAAGATGATATTATAGAATTAGTTTATACTTCAGGAACAACTGGCGATCCTAAAGGAGTTATTTTAACACATAAGAACATTGTTTCAAATGTAAAAGCAATGACAAAGCATATAACTTTAACAGAAAATGATCATTCACTTTCATTGCTGCCATTAAGCCATCTTTTTGAACAAGTTCCAAATATGTTAAGTCCTTTGGCAAAAGGAGGTTCAATAACTTATATTTCATCTTTAAAAGCAAGCTTAATTTTTGGAGCTTTGGAAGAAGGAGATATCACTATTATAATTGCTGTGCCTCGTTTACTTCAAAGTATAAAGAAAGGTATTGAACAAAAAGCAAAAGAATCTCTAAAAGGAAAATTTTTTCCATTATTAATTAAATTGGCTGTTCCATTGAAAAAAAAAAGAAAATATCTTTTTCATTCAATTCATAAGAAAATAGGCAAGCATTTCCGTTTCTTTGTTTCAGGAGGCGCTCCACTTGATGAGGAAACAGAAGATTTTTGGAATTTGCTTGGCTTTAAAGTTATCCAAGGCTATGGTTTAACTGAATGCTCACCTGTATTAACAGCAAACACAGAACAAAAAATAAAGAAGCAGAGTGTTGGTATTCCTTTAGATGGTGTTAAAATAAAACTTGATGAAGATGGTGAAATTCTTGCAAAAGGAGATAATGTTTTTCAGGGATATTATCATGACAGTGAAAAAACAAAAAAAAGCTTTAAAGATGGGTGGTTCTGCACAGGCGATGTTGGTGAAATAGATAAAGATGGTTTTCTGTATATAAAAGGAAGAAAAAAAGACGTTATTGTAACAGCAGCAGGTGTTAATGTATATCCTGATGATGTTGAGGAAGTATTGAATAATTTGCCGAATGTGAAAGAAAGTTGTGTTATTGGCCTACAAAAAAAATATGGAGAAGAGGTTCATGCAGTAATTATTCCTGATGGGAGGGTTAATATAAAAAAAAATATTGAACAGGCAAATGAAAAACTTGATTCAAGTAAAAGAATTATGAGTTATACTATTTGGCATAAGTCTAGTTTTCCAAAGACCTCTACTTTAAAGATTAAAAAGAATATTGTTAAAGAACAATTAAAAAAAAAAAGAGAAGTAAAAGAAGGTAAAGAAGCACAATATTCAAAAATAAGTTTGCTCTTGTCTGAATTAACATTAGTACCAGCAGAAAAAATTACTCCTAATAAAAAAATATATAGTGATTTAAAGATAGATTCCATTGGCAGAGTAGAATTGGTTTCACTTATTGAGAAAGAATATAATTTTGATTTTGAGGAAGAATTGATCAATGATAAAACCACAGTAAAAGATTTAGAGAATATGATTGAGAAAAGGAAAACAACAGCTACTAAGATTAAGTATCCAGAATGGACACAATCAGGATTTATGCATTTTGTAAGGCTATTTTTGCTCGAGACAATTAATCTTAATATTTTAAGAATTTGGTGTAAGGTAAAGGTTAAAGGATTAGAAAATCTGGAAGGTACAAAAGGTCCTGTAATATTTACATCTAACCATGTCAGTTATTTTGATTATCCTTGTGTCTTAATAAAGTTGCCAAAAAGATTTCGCTATAGAACTAGTGCTCCTGCATGGGCAGAATTTTTTTCTCCACTAAAAAAAAGAATAATCATGTGGCTATGGAAAAGGGTTTGCTATTATTATTCTATTACAACATTAGGTTTATTCCCATTATCCAAAGAGCATAACTTTAAGAAAGGTCTTATGTATACAGGAAAATTAATTGATAATGGAGAAAATATAATAATATTTCCTGAAGGAGAGAGAACAACAACAAATAGATTATTGCCTTTTAAAAAAGGGACAGCAGTTTTAGTGCAGGAACTAATGATTCCTGTAATTCCTGTCGGTATAAAGGGGGTAGATAAGGTTTTTCCAAGAGGAGCTATAATACCAAAACATGGAACTGTTATTGTTAATTTTGGTAAACCAATTTATTTCAAAAATGAATCAATTGATGAAATAACAGCAAGACTGAGAGAGGAAATAGAAAAGCTAAGAAAATGAAAATAAGTTTTGTCACACAAAACAAGTATAAGTTTGATGAGGTTAAGGAAATTCTTGGAAGATTTAACATAAAAGTTGAGCATATTAATGTTGAGAAACCTGAGAAAGGTAAGACAATAGAAGAAATTTCTAAAAATGCCGCTGAAGTTTTGTCTCAAAAGTTAAATAAGGCTGTTGTTGTTGAGGATACTGGTGTTTTTTTTAATGCTTATGATAATTTTCCTGGCAAAGAGCCAAAAAAAGTTTTTAATAGGGTTGGATTTAAAGGATTATTAGATAAATTAAAGGAAAAAAAAAGAAAAGCATATTTTAAAACAGTTGCTGCTTATTGTGAACCTGGTAAAAAAGCAAAATTATTTGTTGGAGTAGTTAATGGTAGAATATCAGAAGAAGTAAGATGCAATGATAAAGATGTAATGCCTTATGAGAAAATATTTATACCTGAAGGTTATGATAAAGTGTGGGCAGAGATTCCTGAGATTAAAAAGAAAATAAGCCATCGCGTTAAAGCTTTTGAGAGGTTAGGCAAGTTTTTATTAAGTGAAAATCATTAAAAAAGATTCAACATTAAAACATCATTAGGTCCACAACCACTTAAGCCAAACTGAGTTTGTCTTAACTATGAAATATCACATTTTTTTTTTTTTTTTTTAAAAAATTTTAAAAT
>CAYXTQ010000015.1:0-812 GCA_964467845.1 uncultured Methanosarcinales archaeon
TAGTTTTTTATTTTTTTTTTTTTATTTTTAATTCATTGATTATTTAAAATTTAAAAAAAAATATTGGTGCAATTCCATAGTTAATACAAACTATGTTTGCCTACTGTGTTTGTGCACCTTATTGTTTTTTTTTTTATATGTTTTATTATTAAATTTTTTATAATGATTTTTTTTTATTGATTTTTTGATTATTGAATTCACTCTTTATTATATTATACTTTGATGGAAACCTTTAAATATCACTACTTAATCCTACGTGGTAATATGTTTTATAGAGTAAAGTTAAAAGACCATATTAGGGTTCCACCAAGTTTATTTGGTCTGTCACCAGAAGAAGCCATACTTCAAAGGATAAAAAAAAAATATGATGGCTATATTTCCCAAGAACTTGGTATTGTTATAGATGTATCTCAGGTAAATAATATAGGTGAAGGCATTATTATCCCGGGAGATGGCGCTTCCTATTATGACACAATCTTTGAACTATTAACCTTCAAACCTGAACTGCAAGAGGTTGTTCTTGGAAGAATAAAGGATATAGCAGACTTTGGTGCCTTTTTGGTAATAGGCCCGACAGAAGGAATGATCCATATCTCACAAACAATGGATGATTATGTTAGCTTCGGAAAAGACAAGGTTTTGCTTGGAAAAGAATCAAAAAAAACATTAAAAGTCAATGATTTATGCAGGGCTAGAATAATAGCAGTTTCATTCAAAGATATTACAAACCCGAAACTGGGCCTTACAATGAGGCAACCCCTTTTGGGAAAATTGGAATGGATTGAGGAAGAAAGGAAAAAAGAAAAAAAATG
>CAYXTQ010000015.1:822-10396 GCA_964467845.1 uncultured Methanosarcinales archaeon
TTGGCAGGGCAGATTATTCATTTTAGACCCAAATAAATCAATGATAGCAGAAAAAGTTGGGTGTAAAGCAAAAGGAGAATACGCAATTAAATGTAGGTAATTCTAAAATGGAATTAAACATAATAAAAAAAGAAGAAAAACCGCTCTTATCGAGAACAGAGGTAGTTGCTGAAATAACATTTGATACCTCTACGCCAAAAAAAGAAGAAATAAAAAAAAAAATGGCCTCTAATCTAAAATCAGATCCAAATATCACAGTTATAAAAAAAGTCTTTACTATATTTGGAAAAAAAAAAGCAAAAGTATTGGCATTTGTATACAAAAGCGAAAAAGATATGAAAAGAATTGAGCCAAAACCAAAGGTTAAAAAAGCCCCGAAAGAGGAAAAAACTAAAGAAGAGAAAAAAGAAAGCAAAGAGGAAAAACCAAAGGAAAAAGAAGAAAAATAAAAAAAAAAAAAAATGGCAGAAGAAAAAGGAAAAAAAATAAAATTAAAGAAATCATCCCAAAAATGGAAAGCATATGAAAAAAAAAGTGAAAAATTAGAATTAATTAATAAAACATGTCCAAAATGCGGCTCTGGAGTCTTTATGGCCAAGCATAAAGACAGATGGACTTGTGGAACTTGCCACTATACAGAATTTATAAAAGAAAAATAAAAAACTTTACCTCATTTCTTCCATTTGCTGCATAACAAGAATGTCTTCTGTAGTAAGTTTCTTACCTTTTTTTAATTTGTCCTGAACTTCTTCCTCTTTTGTTTTTAGTTTTTCCCTAACATCCTTTTCTTTTAATTCTTTTATCTCTATTTTATACTTCTTTAACTCCTCATTTAATTTATTTATCTCAATAAGTTTTTCCTTTAATTTATCATTAACTTCATTAAATTTTTTTTTAAACTCGAAAAATTTCTGATATGCATCTTCTTCTTTTTTCTTTAACTCATCTATTATTTTTGATTTCTCTAACATCTCTTCATGCCTTTTCTGGCTCTCTTGCGCCTGTAACTGAATATTTTTATGTGTGTCTTCAATTTTTTTTCTTAACTCTGTAATTTCTTTAGAAAGATTATCTGCATTATCCCAAACCTCTCTGATACTTTCCATCTGCTTATATTTTTTTTTTAATTCATTTATCTTCTTCATAATTTTTTTTTCATTATCAAAAGACATCGGCTCTGTTTCTATTCTGGATTCTAACCTTTCAATAGTTGCTTTAATAAAATAAGGGTCTTCTTTAATCTTAAATTTATCAATCATCTCTTTTTTTTTTTTATTCAGCTCTTTTATTTCTTCTATTTTTTTTATTAACTCTTCCCTGTATTTCTTCCTGTTTTCCTTCCCCTCTTTAACCTTATCAGTAAGGGAATTTCTTTTTTGCTTTAAATCCTTAACCTCTTTTATAATCTTAGAAATATCATTACTTACTTTTTCCTTATTTTCAAAAGCGCTTTCCTTTTGCTCATCTATCTGATTTAAGTTTAACCTTAATTCAGTTATTTCTTTTCTTACATCAGAGTATTGTTTAAATAATTCTTTCTTTCTTTCTGATTTCATATCCACTCACGTTCCCTACAAGCGTCATTTTTTTTTTTTTTTATTTAAATAAACACAAAAAATAAAAAAAAAAAATATTAGCCGAATAAAGCACCTAATCCTGCAGCTGCTTGCTCTTCTGAAACCTTTTCTTCTTCCTTTTTCTCTTCTTTCTTCTCTTTAGCAGTCTCTTTTGGAGCCTCTGCAGCAACAGCAGCCACTGGAACAGCAGCCTTCTTTATTGCCTCATCAATATTAACTCCTTCAAGAGCAGTAACCAATGCCCTAATTCTGGTTTCCTCTACCTTAACACCAGCAGCCTCTAATACTTTTTTTACTGAAGCCTCATCCACTTTTTTGCCAGATTTATGCAACAACATTGCAGCATATATGTATTCCATATTAACCAACCTCCATAATTTTATTATTTTTTTTTTTTAATTATTATTTTTATTGATTTTTTTTTTAATCTTGAAAATCAAAGATTTTCATTGAATTTATTGATAGTGATTTTTTTTTTTTTATTAAATTGATTATTATTGAATTTTAATATTGTTCTTTTTTCTTTTTAACAGCTAATTCAGCAATACTTGGTACATCCTCTTTTTCTTTTTTTATCTGTTTCCCTTTTTGTAACCTTCTTACAATCTCTTCAGCAATCTCTTTTGATTCATCAGCCTTTTTAGCTTCTTCTATTAAATCCTCTGCCTTAATTTTTTTTCTCTCAACAAATTCCTTTGTTTTTTTAACAAGGTCTTCTACCTTAGGCAATTCATCTTCCTTCTTAACTTCCTTTTTTTTTTCACCTTTAATAAGATCTTCTGCTTTTGGTTCTTTTTTAACCATTTTTTCTACTAACTTCTTAACCTTTTCTTCTGTTGTCTCCTCTTTAGGCTTTTCTTCTTTTTCAATGGATTCAACTTGTTGAATGCTTGAAAATCTTTGATTTTCATTGAATTCAGGCTTTTCCTCAACTTTTGTCTCTTCCTTAACTTCAACCCCTGCTATTTTAATATTAGCAGCTTCCTTTAAACTTAACATCTCTCTTTCAGCTTTGCTCAGGAGATCTTCTGCAACCAAACTGCACATTATATTTTGGCCTAAAGCAAGTGCTTTTGATTCGTTAAACGCCTTTCCAATTAAATATTCTAAAACCCTTGTACAAGGATATTTTATTTCAACACCTAAATTAAATGCCTCGCTATCTGCCCTAATAATTCTTTGCATAAACTCCTTTTCATCAATAGCTAAAATATCTTTTGTGAATATTGTCCCATTTTCATAAGCAGCAACCAAATCTAAACCAATCTCCATAGGAGTTATTCCTAATCTCAGTAATATACTGGCAACCTTATCACTTATTTTCTCTCCTTCCTTAACAACAACCTTATCCTGTTTTATAGCAACCTTTCCTCCCTCAACACCAGTCTTTAATCCAATCATGCTCAGCTCACTGATAACAGGCCCTGGAGCAAAAGGCGTTGGTCCTGCTTGTATTAAAATATCTTTTGGAGCAACCTGTCCTGTTTTGGCAGGCGCATTTGTCTTGCTTTTACTTAATATTTTGTATAATTTAAACGGATTCTCTTTAGTAAAAATCAATGCAGGCATTCCTTTCAGATGATTGTTTAATTCCTCTACACCTTTCTTGACATCTTTACTCTCTTCTATTGCTATCTTCATTAACCTTCTTTTGCTCATCCTTAAAACTACCTTACCCCTGAGCTGCCTCCTCATCTTTTGAAGCTGCGCTGTTGGCATATTCTCCATATTAACAGTAGCAATAATAGGATATTGCTTTATTAACTCCTTGAATTCCTTTACAATATTCTTCTTGTATTTTGCAACATGATGTGTTTCCTGTGTCATTTTTTTTTTTGTTTATTATTATTTTTTTTTTATTGGTTTTATTTATTATTTATTTTTTTCATTGAATTCAGTAATGAAATTAAATAGGGAGAATACCTAATACATTCTCTTAATACCTTTACTTATGTTCCCCACCCCCTTGTGAATTCTTTTCTTTTCTTTTTTTTATTGATTTCTTATCTACTGATTTTTCCTCTTCTGTTGATCCTTTCTTCTTAACAATTACTTCCTTTTCCTTACCGAACTTTATGGATGGTCCCATTGTAAGCTTTAAATACATGCTCTTAATATTATGTTTTTCACTTGGCAAATGAGCCAATATACTGTTATAAATATCTATTACATTATCAGCTATTTCTTCCTCATTATCATCCTCTAAGCCAACTATACATTGAAACAAAGGATCCTTTTTAACATTAATATAAATTGTTTTTTGCAATTTTTCATATAATGCTCTAAGATTTGCTCCTGGCGCCACTATACAGCCTGCTTTAGGATTTGGCATCTTTCCTTTTGGTCCTAAAAACTTACCAAAACTGCTAGCTATTTTTGGCATAATGTTTGCCTGAGCAATAAAGAAATCATACTCTTTGCTTAATTTTTTTGCTTTCTTTTTATCATATTTTTGGAAATCACCAACGCTAATTGCTAAATCACAAACCTTCTTTGATTCATCTAATAATTCTGGTCCAACCAAAGCACATACTTTGCTTTTTTTTCCTTTACCGTGATGCAAAACAACAAATAAATCTAGCTGGTTGTCTGCTTTTTTTAAATCTAAATCCTTAAAGCTAACAATAAAATCTATGCTCTGCTTGAAATTCCTTTTATTAGAACTCTCCTTTACCTTCTTCAAAACATCTAATACTAGTTTCTTATCCATTCTACCCTCCTACTTGTCAAAAATCAAATATTTTTGATCATGCTCGGAAATCACGAGAAAATCTCCGATTTCCTTGTATCTTTGATTTCCTTGTGTCTCTGATTTCCGACATAAGTAAGTAGTCTTAGGGATTACTGATATAATTCTACCTGAGAATTCAGTAATTATTTATAAATCTTTGGTTTTTAATATTATTTACCTGAAATTATAAAAAAAAAAAAAAGAAAAATTTATACAGTCTAATGTATTTATATTATTATTGGGGGGGTGTATATGGTAAAGAGTTTAGATTATTTAGGGACAAGTAGAAGTTTGCATGATTTGATAGATGAAGCTGAAAAAACAGTTAGGCATAAAGTATCTAAGGAAAAAAGTAGGAGAGAAAGGATACATGAAGAGGTAAAGGAAAAAGAATATTATAAAGATGAGGAAGATTTAGAGGAAGAAGAAACTGAAAAAAGGATCCCCCTCTCTTATTTGCTTCAACACGGAGATAAGATAACACTTGAGTATGCCCTTGAATATTATAAAGATGAATTTAAGAAACTGAGGTTTGATCCTAAGGGTGAAATCTTAGGTTCAGAGATGAGGTTAAGGAATAGATTTGAAGCATGGTTTTTGTTAGTTCCTCTTGATATCTATAAAAATGTACTGATGACTATACCAAGAAGAAAAATACCCTATATTACAGGAAAAGATATAATTGAAGTGGTAAAAGAAGATTATCCATATACGAAGATAGTGTAAAGGTATAAAAATAAAAAGGAGAAATACTACACCTTACTCTTTTTTTTTTTTAAAAATGTCTTTTTGTTTATTGTAGTATTCCAAATCTTATATAATCCCTTATATTATCATTATTCAAAAGTAGTTACAAAAAAGAAAGATTTATAAAACAAAACATTATTACTATATTTCATACCAATTTTTTTTTTTTAAAGTAAACTGTATTTGAATCTTACCCATGGAAAAAGATGTAAAAAAAAGAATCAAAGAACTAGAACAACATAATCAGACCCTTAGAAATATAGATTTAGAGACAGGGATAAGAGAAGGAATATTTGATATAAAATCTAAACCAATTGAAAATACATCATTTTGGTGTTCTATTTGTGTAAATAAAATAGAAGACTTTGTTGTGCTATTATCAAAAGAAACAGAAAATGCAAAATCAACAAGTTACGCCCATATAGATTGTTATTATATAGCTAAAAAAGGATATTTCCGAGTTTATATTCCTGAGGGAAAAAAAAGACATTTCCTTGGTTATCTATCAGTTAATTAATTTATCAAATACTTATAAAACTAATATCTATCTAATAAATAAGGTGTAGTTAAATGAAAGCGGAAGATCCAGCAAAAATCGGGGAACAGGTAACAGACTATTGTAAAAGAATAAAAAACCTAGAAGAATTAACAGAAGAACAAATAAAAAAAGAGTTAGAGTTCTTATTGAACACACCTATGACATCTAAAGGTTATCTCTTAGCTTATCATGGTTTATTGGCATTAAAGGAAAAGGTAGGCATAGATTCAGTCAGGGAATCTGCTTATGAAAAAGTAATTAAAATGCTAGAGGAAGAACCAGACCTCTCAGACCCAGAAGCAATTAGATTACAGACTAATTATGCAACAGCTATATTGTCTAATTTCATTGAACCATCAGTTCCGGAAAAATATGCCTCAAGAATAATAGCGGCAGCCAAAAAACACATCCAAAAAACAGGAAAGGAAGATGATTTAATAAAAGAATTCATTCTAGATAAATTATAACTTACACTATTTTTTTTTTTAAATTTTTATTGATTATTATTATATTGAATTATTTCTATTGATTTAAAACCACAATCTTTATTAATATGTCGGAAATATACTCTTAGTTTGTTTAAACACTGGACAAAGCCACTATCCAAAAGTTAAATATAGTATATTTCCGATCATGCTCAAAAACCACTATAAGAAGAATGTAATTTAAGCGAACCATCAATATCTGTTGGTGGTTTTTGACAAAATTACATTTCTAAATAAAGGGGTGTATTATGGAAGTTATAAAAGGAACTTATAAGCTAAATAAAGGATTAGCTCAGATGCTAAAGAATGGAGTAATAATGGATGTTGTTACTGTTGAGCATGCTAAGATAGCTGAGAAAGCAGGAGCTGTTGCAGTAATGGCATTGGAAAGAGTTCCTTATGATATAAGGGCTGCTGGTGGTGTAGCTCGTATGGCAGATCCAAAACTAATAAAAGAGATTATGGCTTCTGTTTCAATCCCGGTAATGGCTAAAGTAAGAATAGGCCATTTTGTTGAAGCTCAAATTCTTGAATCTTTAGGAGTTGATTTTATTGATGAATCAGAAGTTTTAACTCCAGCAGATAACAAATACCATATTGACAAACACAAATTCAAGGTTCCTTTTGTATGCGGAGCTAAAAACTTAGGAGAAGCATTAAGAAGAATTAATGAAGGCGCTGCTATGATAAGGACAAAAGGAGAAGCCGGTACCGGAAATGTTGTTGAAGCAGTAAAACATATTAGACTAATTAATGAGGAAATTAAGGCTCTAGCAAAAATGGATTTAAAACTAATAAGACAAAGAGCATCCTTCTTTAAAGTTCCATTTGAATTAGTCCAGGAAGTTACTAAACTGCAAAGATTGCCTGTTGTTAACTTTGCAGCTGGTGGAATTGCAACTCCAGCAGATGCTGCAATGATGATGCAATTAGGATGTGATGGTGTTTTTGTCGGCTCTGGAATTTTCAAGAGTGAAAATCCGTTAAAAATGGCGCAGGCAATAGTTAAGGCAACTACCCATTATAATGATCCTAAAATAATTGCAGAAGTATCAGAAGGCTTAGGCCAGGCAATGCCAGGCTTAGAAATTAATACTTTACAAGTTAAGATGCAGGAACGCGGGTGATAATTATTCTAAATTAAATCACAAGGGGGTGGGGAACATTACTAATATTATAAGGAAAATGTTAACAGTATTTCCCCCTTTTTTTTTATTTTTAGTGAATTCAACTAAAATAATAAAATAAAAAAAAAAAAAATCTTAAAATGAATATCGGAATTTTATCCTTACAAGGTTCCATTATTGAACACATTAATGCAATTAAATCTCTAGGCCATAATCCAATTCAAATAAAACTTCCAAAATATCTAGAAAATATCTCTGCTTTAATTATTCCTGGTGGTGAATCAACAACAATCTCAAAATTAATGCAAGAATATAAACTTAATAAAGCAATTATTGAAAAAAATAAAAGTGGAATGCCAATTTATGGAACATGTGCAGGAGCTATTTTATTAGCTAAAAATATTATTAACAATCCTATTCCTACATTAAATCTTTTAGATATTTCAATGACAAGAAATGATTATGGAAGACAAATTGATTCTTTTGAAACAATGTTGCATATAAAAAACTTCTCAAAACCATTTCCAGCTATTTTCATTAGAGCTCCAATCATTCATTCTTATAATTCAAATTCAGAAGTTTTGGCAGAATTTGCAAATAAGCCAGTAATGTTAAAGCAAGATAATATTTTAGTAACAACCTTCCATCCAGAGTTAACCTCTGACTTAAGAATTCATAAATATTTTATTGATATGATAAGGTAATTTTTTTTTTTTTAAAATTTTATTATTGATTAAAATTTTTATTTTAATCTTGAAAATGACTTATTATTTTCATTGAATTCTGTCTATTGATTTAATAAATCTCTAAAAACTCTTTCCTTGCATTTATATTCTGATAAGGAATCTCTCCAAACTTACAACTTTTACAAGTCCAATCTAAGTAAACATATCCGTCTCTTTTATACCTTTTCAAAGCTTCATCTAATTTAATCCTTAAAAAAGCATGGCCTGGGATAAAAACTAATTCAGAATCTATTCCTATAGCTTTCATTAAAGAAGCCAATAAAAAAGTTCCAGATTCACAGTCAGCAGCCTTAGTAACTAATACCTCTCTAGGTTCTTCTACATACTCAAAATTAACAGGATCATTAACATATTGTATATTGTCCCTGACAAAATAATATATTGCCTTTGCATTACAAACCCTACTCTCTTCACAACCAATTGTAACAATCTTATCTGCAGCCTGTTTTATTACAGGATCATTTTTATTCAAAAAATCAACAAAATCCTGTCTTGTTTTCAATGTATAACTTTTATTACTTAACACAATATTTGTTAACAAAACTTCTTCAACCTTTGCTATCCTTTTTGGCTCAGGGTCTAACTTAACAGTATAGTGCGGTAAAACCATTAAAACTATCAAGAAAATAAGAAAAATTCCCAAAATATATTTCAAAGGACCTTTATACCAAGGCTCTTCTTCAATAATTTTTTCTTCCATATTCTATGTTAATCTTATCTTACTTAAATATCTTTTTATCACCACTTAAAAATAGAAAAATTTATATATTATATGAGATTATTAACCTTTAAAATAATAATTTACAAAAAACAAATAAGGGGGTTAAAAATGAAAAAAACAAAATTAGGAGTTTTATTTGTAGTAATGCTATTAGTGATTTCAGTTGCATCAGCTTCAATGCTAATTCCAAGATCAGAAAAAGCAAATCCAAACGACAAAGCATCCCTTACGCCGCCAGGTTTAGAAAAAATAGAGTTTATACATTACAAGAAAGAATTTGCAAAACCAGAGGCAGCAAAAGCACCTAAACCACCTACATGCTATAAGTTTCTGACACCAACAAAAGTAAGATGGACAACTTTACCAGTAAATTATGTGATAAATCCAA
Organism: uncultured Methanosarcinales archaeon; assembly: GCA_964467845.1. GTDB lineage: Archaea > Nanobdellota > Nanobdellia > Woesearchaeales > CAYXTQ01 > CAYXTQ01. The sequence continues at coordinate 9,883 of CAYXTQ010000015.1, forward strand.
CAAATCCACAAAATCTTGATGCAAGTTTTGTAACAAGCGCAGTCTTCAATAGCGCAGAAACATGGGACGCAAGCACAAGTAAAGAACTTATGAACAATGCGTACAAAACTTCAACTGGTACAGAGACGACATACGGAGTTCAAAACTATGTGAATGCTATATCATTTGGAAACTACCCAACAACTGGAGTGATAGCAGTAACAATAGTATGGTACAACCAAGCAACAAAGGCAATAGTCGAATTTGACATATTGTTTGACACAGACTTTACTTGGGGAGATGCAGATATTAATCCATCATTAATGGATTTACAAAACATAGCTACTCATGAATTAGGCCATGGTGTTGGTTTAGGAGACCTATATAATACAGCATGTGTTGAAGAAACAATGTATGGCTACTCTATAGAAGGAGAAACAAAGAAAAGAGACCTTAATAGAGGAGATATTGTAGGATTACTGCAACTCTACGGTTAATTTTTTTTTTTATTTTTTTAATGATTTTAGATTCTTTT